>CAZZXJ010000447.1:0-5796 GCA_964657905.1 uncultured Stigonema sp. | reverse complement strand
AGCAGTTGGGGGAGTTAGCTCTTTCCGGTCGAGGATTATTAGGGGCAAGGGTGATCGATAAATCTGGTAGATAGAGGTTTTTAATATGTACAATTTGGAGTTTTTGCGACTTTCTGTATTAACAGAAGATAATTTTAATCAGACAACTCTGATGGAAACAAAATTATTTTTGGCAACAGCTTCTACCACAAAAGTACAAACTGGAATCATGTCCCATGGATCACAGTTGGTTATTGCTATCTGCTTAATTATTGTTTGGAAAATTTCTGTCGTTATTTTTATATCAAGTTTCTGTAAGTTTATACGTAATGGTAAATTAAGTCGCAAACGCTTTAGGGAAGTTCCTTGTAGTAACTGTCGATATTTTAACAAGAGCCATTATCTTAAATGTGCGGTACACCCTTCTAATGTTCTAACCAAAGAAGCGATCAATTGCTCTGACTACTGGTCCCACAGTAGAATAAACAAATCTGGATCTGCTGATGATCATCTCTTTTGATACCTAAATTTCTTTTCCACGCTCGCTCGTTTACAACAAATGATCTGAAGACGACAATGCCTTAATGACTGCCTGGTATATTTTCTCAACATCCTTTCGATCCAATTCTTCCGGCAACCCCTCTTGGCTGCCGCGTCTAATCATGTCGGCATGACGCAGCAACGCCGTGCGGTTCTCCTGATGATCGGTATGTTCAGCAATAGTTGCGATTACCTCCAGCAAGCGAATTGTTACTGCCACGTCTGATCGCCCGTACTGGCGAATTTGGTGAAAGGCATCGTCGGTTAATCCGGCAAACGTCACTTGGTCGATAATCATCCGGAGTTTGTGGTGGTCATCGTAGCCGTAGGGGGATGGGAAATCTGTTTGAGCCAGACGGCACAGCGCTGCACTCAGCTGATCAATACATCTGATTGCTGTAAACGGATCGTTGACGGCAGGGGAAATGGCACGAATGGCGATCTCCACCAGCTGCTTGATGGAAAACTCCACATCCTGAAACGCAGTGCGTTCTCTACCCAAAATGAATACTTTATTGATCTGCTTGCTGAGCATTCGATTGATATTTTCCTCAGGCCAAGCCCTGACCAGCACACTACCTTCCACGATAAACTTGCCTGGGCGCTGCTTTATATGCAGCAGGAGATCTTTGGACTTGGCGATCTCCATCAAGCGATCGTAATCAATTCCCCGAATATAACCGCTGCCTGCCGCTTGGATTGGGTAGGCATAGGAGTGGAAATCCACAGGGATTTCCTCTACCCACCTCCCCATGTGTTCGGGCTGACGATCCCCGACGAACCTCTCAGAGAACAAGTAATCAATATTAGTTTCCAGTTCGTCACTGATCTCCCTAATGATGTGCCACGCATGAATCGAGGTTGACGCATGATGAATAAAGTATATGAACACACCGATGCTGGCGATCGCCAGCCCGATAGCAACTGTAATTGAAATATGCGGCACAAACGGGTTTTTTTGACTGACTTGCACACTCCGCAGCACAAGCAAACAGTAGATGAACGTAGCAAGGAACGTGCCGAGCACGAACTGATACTTGATGTCCTGCATAAAGTTGCGGAGTACTCTTGGACCAAACTGTTGAGAAGCGAGGGTGAGAGCAACGAGTGTGATTGAGAAGGCAGTACCAGCAACGGTAATCATTGAACCAGCGATGGTTGAAAGCAGCGTCAGTGCACCATCTGGTCCACCACTGTAAATAATCAAACCCAACTTTTCCAACGGTCTAGACTTGCCTGCTAGGTCTAGCTTCTGCATGGTGAAAGCCAGCCCCATTGCTGCCCCCGTCATCAGTCCTGGCACGAACCAGTAGCTGGTGCGCAGTGTTTCCTGAAGTTTAATCCGGTTATAGTTTTTCATCTCTAATGTCTCGAACAGCAGCCGAAACAGTAGTTGGTCACGATAACCTTATCAGATGAATAGCCCTTTCATCTTTCACTTTAGCCTCAAGGATAGCGGTTTTCTCTTTCAAGGCAAGTCTGAAATGGTATCTGACCAAAACCTCTTCACTAATCTAAATTTGCCTCGTCACATCTATAGCAATCCTAAATGATTCCTGAACGCAGAGAAACCGGGTTTGGTGAAGCTTGAGGTGTTCGCAACTCAAATAGGATTCCTATATACCAAAGTGCCGCAAGGTCATCTCAAAGCCACACCTATTAGTTAAGGCATTTAGGCGACGCTTCTAAAGCAAGGTCGGCAAGCTGTAAAATAACTTGAAAGGCTTGTAGTTGCGCTGAGAGCGCAAAGACAGCGCAACTACGAACCAATAATGATTTATTTACGCCGACCTACTTATAAACCATCGCGTTTTTCATCTATGTGAGATGAATGCTTCACACCCCATTCGTGCATTGCACAGAGAATTGGTTTCAGACTTTCTCCCAAAGGCGTTAATGAATATTCTACTTTTGGAGGAATTTGTGGGTAAACTTCTCGATGAATAATCCCATCTTCTTCCATTTCCCTAAGTTGCTGGGTAAGCATTTTTTGAGTAATTCCGTTTAAAGCTCGTTGCAATTCGCCAAAGCGTTTTACGCCTGCTATTAGTTCTCTAATAATTAAAACTTTCCAGCGTCCGTCAATTACGTTAAGCGTGGTTTCTACTTCACAAGTTAGCCGGATCTGGTTTTCTGCTTCAGCTTTCATAGTTACTTTTTGGTAAGTACCTTACTTTTGAGTGCCTACTTTTCAGATTAAGTTTACATAGTTTAAACTTCATACTGATTAAGAGTTTAACATTGATTTATGGCACATATCCTGCATATTGACTCTAGTCCTCGCGGTGAACGTTCCTTTTCCCGCCAGTTCTCCTACGAGTTCATCACATCATGGAAAACATCTCATCCTGGCGATACAGTGACCTACCGGGATTTAGGTCACAATCCAGTTCCCCATGTAGACGAAGCGTGGATCGCAGCTGCTTTTACACCCCCGCAAGTACGCACTCCGGAACTGGCTCAGGCAATTGAACTGTCAGATACCCTGGTTAATGAGTTTCTAGCGGCTGACCGCTATGTCTTTGGTGTGCCCATGTATAACTTTAATGTGCCCTCTACCTTCAAAGCATACATCGATCAAATTGTTCGCGTAGGTCGCACCTTCGCCATTGGCGATCAAGGTGGTTATCAGGGACTGGTTGAAGGGAGGAAGATGCTGATTGTCACCGCTCGTGGTGGTAGTTTTACACTAGGAAGTCCCGCAGCACCTTTCGATTATCAAGAACCGTATCTCAGAGCAATTTTTGGCTTCCTAGGAATTACGGACATTTCATTCATCCACGTGGAAAACCTGGCTGCGGGTGAAGATGCCCGTAAGCAGTCTTTTGCGAAAGCACATGAGGCGATCGCCCAAGCCGTAGCTAGTTGGTAATCACTTCTAAATCTGCCACGCCTTGAGCCATTTATTGACAGTTGTGTTGAAGAATTGTTTCACCTGATGCTTGCGATACCACTTCTGGAAAGCTACTTCGTAGTCTTCGCCTTTAGTTTGATAGGTATTCCAGCCGTCAAGACCTACTGCCAATCCCCAAAATAACAAAATGTACAGCGACCAAGAAAGACCGCCACCTCCCAGCAGATCTACTAGCAGCAAAACAGCATTGACAATGACATAATTGCCCAAGCGCTTCTTGAATCTGTTGTGTAAGTAGGCATTAAAAGCTTGGCGCTGTTGTATTTCTCCCTGTTTCGCTAGCCATTCGCATTCTGCGAGTTTTAGCGATTCTGGAGAAATTTCTAATTCTGCCGCAATTTCCAACAGCTGCTCATAAGAAAATTCTTTGTTTTTGTCGTCAGCGTGACGTGCGATCGCCAAATGAAGAATTTGCTGCACATCATCTTGATTATAAAAACGGGTGGTGTGAGTGTCAAAAGCTGTCATAATTTTGTCTCTTATATTACTTTCAATCTGCCTAAGAGTTAGTATGCAAACATCAACTGCCATACTTTAGCAGGATTTCCCTAATCCCTAGACTAGCAAATCTAGTTGATAGCGTGGGGAACAGGTTCGTAGCTGTGCTGAGGAAGCCACTACAAGCAAATCTAAAAATGTACTATCATTATGCACAATTGCGATGGCTACATACCTTGATTTCTCAGATACAACAGAGGAACTCAACCAGTTAGCATTCCCCGGATGAGGAAAAAAACTAATGGCAGAAGAAAATGGAGCGATGTGTACTCTATCGGTAGATATTGGTGGCAGTGGCGTCAAGGTGATGCTTTTGGATTATCATGGTCATCCCTTAACAGAAAGGGCGCGAACAGAAACACCTCAACCTGCTAAACCGTTGGTTGTGATTGATGCAATTGCAGCCTTAGCCGCTACTCAAGGTGATTTCAATCGGGTTTCAGTAGGTTTTCCTGGTGTGGTGCGCAGTGGGATAACCCAAACAGCAGTGAACTTAGATCCAGATTGGATCGGATTTGATTTGGCAACAGCATTGTCAAAGCGTTTAAACAAACCTGTACGGGTGATTAATGATGCTGATATGCAGGGGTTAGGGGCAATTTCTGGCAAGGGTGTGGAATTGGTAATTACTCTGGGTACAGGTTTTGGGTCAGCTTTGTTTGTAGATGGGAAACTAGTACCGAATTTAGAAATGGGCCATCATCCCTTTCGCAAAGAGGAAACTTACGAACAACAACTAGGACGTGCGGCGTTAGAAAAAGTTGGTGAAAAAAAATGGAACAAGCATTTAGAAAAGGCGATCGCATGTTTGCAACATCTGTTCAATTATGATTATCTATACATTGGTGGCGGTGAAGCGGAAAGGGTAAATATCCAACTGCCTGAGAATGTGAAAATCATCCCCAATGTTACTGGCTTATTGGGCGGTATTGCTTTGTGGAGGGATTAATTACCCAATAATACATCGCTCTCGTGCAAACTAGCGCTCATAAAGTTAGGAGTGTAAATTGAAGGTGTGTGTATCGTACTAAGATAAATGCTAAGTTAAAGATAAAACCCTCATCAATGGGTAGTAGTTGCTACATAATTTCCTTTTCACTGAATACTTTTTAGTTAACTTAATAGATTATGGCTACACAATCAGACCGTCAAAAACGAATTATGGAGCATTTAGCTCGAAGTTCAGGTAATTTTATTAGCCCCAAACTCGACTCCTTAGAGCGCAAGCAGCAGATTCTAGAACACGTCCGTTTAACCAGAGGTTAGAACTGATGGCGATCGCTGCTGAGTGCGAACATGACCAATTGCTCATGCCTTTGGCTTAAAAGGTCGGTGGAATGGTTCGATTCGCTGCTCATGTTTAGCCTGAAACCCACGACTATAGAGCTTCTGGTTTGCATGCAATAGACGATAGGGGCACAACAATGTTGTGCCCCTACAAGCAACCTGTATTTCACTCAATTCAGAACTGCTATAGAAGTCGTGGGAGTCGCTCATTACCGGATGATAACCGGGACAACAAGCTGAAAGTGAGAACGAGGATAATCGTATCCACCGTAGTAAGATCGACGAGGATAGTATTCCCGGTCGTAATGGTGTGGATAATATTCTCGGTAGTACCCTTGATGATCGTAATGGCGATCGTGATAAGAATGATCTTCTCGATAATAATCTGGGCGATGGTTATATGGGTAATCAGCATTAGCACTTTGAGGGAAAGTCACAGTAGCTGCTGTACCCAAAGCAGTTGCCAAAACAGCTAGAAAAATCTTACTCATATTATAGCCTCCTAATAAAAATAGGCTGTAATTTTATTATTACATGAATCAATCGTTAAATATTTATAAAAATATAGAAAGACCTTG
>CAZZXJ010000446.1:0-5799 GCA_964657905.1 uncultured Stigonema sp. | reverse complement strand
AGGCGTCGATTCCTCCCACCCCTACAAGGAGTGGGATTCCTCGCCGTTTTCTTTAAGAAAATGTTATGATCGCGTCTGGGTCATGAGCGTGGCTGTTCAATGATCGCTGATAGTTTAGGCAAGAACCCAAATGGCTAGCAATTCGACTATTGAACTAAACCAATTGGTTCTTTTACCAGGACAACATGTTTTGCTACAAAACATCAGCTGGTCAAAATTTGAAGAAATTATTTCACAGTTAGGGGAACATCGCGCCGCCAAACTTGCATATGACCAAGGGATGCTAGAAATCATGGTGCCCTTACCGGAGCATGAGTATTTTAAGGATGCGATCGGAGATTTGGTCAAAGACCTTGCTGAAGAGTTGGCTATTGAATACGAATGTTTCGGTTCTACCACTTGGCGGCGACAAGAGCGCATGGGAGGGGCAGAACCTGACAACTGTTTTTACATCCAAAACCTATGGGCGATTCGTGGAAGATTGGACATTGACTTAGCCTCTGACCCTCCCCCAGATTTGGTATTGGAGATAGATATTACGAGCAAGTCATTGGAGCGTCTGCCGATTTATGCTCGATTGGGTGTTCCAGAAGTTTGGCGTTATGACCAGAAGCAACTACGGCTCTATCAATTGGTCAACGGAATGTATGTTGAGACACAAACCAGTCTCGCTTTCGGTGAGTTTCCGGTAAAGTCCATACCTGATTTTATTCGGCAGAAGTTGGCAGCAGGAAGAAACGCATTACGACAATCTTTCCGGCTGTGGGTAAGACAACAGATCCCGACGCAGTGACAGATTTAACTTCTTTGTTTGATGCCGCCAAAAGTGGAAAACTGCTCACCACTACGAATGGCGCTGGACAGGCTGGGAATATAACCGTTCGTGGTGGTTTGCCGCCTAATCATGTCCGTCTGAATAGTTACGAAGCTGTAATCAGAATTTTACGTAAGTCCTGATATAAAATGAAAGTGATAGCAGGCTCCAAGCTATAATAAGCTAAACTGAGAGGATAAATTGACAGTCTGGCTGCTTTCTCTTGGCAGCTACGCCAATCACGCCACTCGCAAGAGTGTATCGGTAAAAGCTATGTCTACTGACGCTACAACTGAGCGAGAAACACGGTGGGCAGAGATCGTGCCAGTAGAGGTGCCTTTGCCACCAAGCAATCTCGTGTTTGATGATGGAGAACCATTGGAAACTAACCGCCATAGAATTGCGATGAATGTCTTGATTGATTCGGCGCAAGCGGCTCTGTCTGGACGCGAGGATTTCTTTGTCGGTGGCAATATGTTCGTCTACTACAGCAGTGTGCAGGCAATGAAACGCGATTTCCGGGGACCAGATTTTTTTGTAGTGATGGATATAGATGGTAGTCGCGATGTCTGACGACAAGCCGCAAGCGTCTACGCCAAGGTTGGGTAGTATGGGAGGAAGAGGGGCGCTATCCAGATATGATTATTGAGCTGATCTCACCAAGTACAGCACGAGTAGACCGCGAAGAAAAGAAACGCTTGTACGAGCGCACATTCCACACAGCAGAGTACTTCATCTTCGACCCCTTTGACCCCCAATCCCTAAAAGGTTGGCATTTAGACAACAAACAGCGATATCAACCGCTAGAAGCTAACGAGTCTGGTTGGCTAAGGTGCGAAACCTTACAAATATGGTTAGGTACATGGGAGGGGAGGATTCGCCGCGAACCATCGCAAGAAACGTGTCACTGGCTGCGGTTCTATGACCAACAAGGAAATTTAATCTTGCTACAGGAAGAAATAGCAGCGCGATCGCAGCAACGAGCCGAGCGATTAGCAGCGCGATTGCGGGAGTTAGGAGAAGATCCAGATGCAATATAGAACTCTTTTCCCAGATACCCCGCATCCGGGCGATGCCCTCAGCAGTGATCCAGTACAGGTAGATTTAGTTTCTCTCAAACCAGAAGTTGTTCAACCTTTTACTACAAAGTTCTAGAACTGTGATGCATTTACCTCAAAACTTCCAAATTAGAACTACAAACCTATATTTTATTTATAAGTAATTAAACGGACATGAGATAGGATTCCTATTTGATTTTTGAAATACACGTAGGGTGGGCAATACCCACCAAAACCAGGATATGGTGGGCATTGCCCACCCTACACTACGTATATATTTTTCACAAATGATTTAGGATTTCTATATATAGCGGATTTCAACCGGATGAAGTACACCCACAACGTAGGGGCGAACGACCCTTAGGGTTCGCAGTCCCCTACGGAGGGAGACCCTCCTTCAGGGCTGTCTCACCGTTCGCCCCTACCCGATGTACCTCACTGAATCGCAAACCGCTATAAGTCCTAGGTGCATCATGTCTTTAATTTTATCGTTGATGCCTCGATGTTTTTAAAAGAACAGAACCGTTCAACAAAATCCGGATGGTCTTTGCGAGAGCGAGATCCAAGAGTTATCCAATCTCTGATGCCACTGTGGGGGTGGCTGTATCATCACTATTTTCGAGTTCAAACCAGTGGCTGGGAAAATATCCCATCTGACAAAAAAGTCTTATTTGTCGGTTCCCACAATGGCGGATTCGCTGCTCCCGATATGTTCATGATCATGTATGACTGGTTCCGACGATTTGGTGTCTCGCGACCAGTCTACGGTCTGATGCATCCCAAGGTATGGCAGATTTCTCCTCCATTAGGACAACTAGCTGCTTTTTGCGGAGCAATTGAGGCTCATCCTAAAATGGCGATCGCCGCCTGGGGTTCCGGAGCCAGTGTACTCGTTTATCCCGGTGGATTGCAAGATGTTTTCCGACCGTATGAGTTGCGTCACAAAATTTACTTTGCTGGGCATCAGGGGTTTATCAAGCTAGCGTTACGAGAAAATGTACCGATTGTACCTGTAATTTCCTGCGGTGCTCACGATACGTTGATTGTGCTAACTGACTGCTACAAAATTATGCAGCAACTCCACTCCTGGGGGATGCCTTGGTTATTCGGGATTGATCCGGAAGTCTTCCCCATTTATCTAGGGCTACCGTGGGGACTGGCTTTTGGTCCAATACCCAATATTCCATTGCCTGTTCCTATCCACACGCGGGTTTGTCCTCCCATTGTGTTTGAACGTTACGGTCGGGAAGCAGCGAGCGATCGCTCGTTAGTCAACGCCTGCTACGAGATTGTCCAAAGTCAGATGCAGCAAGAGTTGGACTGTTTACTCAGGACAATTTCAACTTCTAATGATCATAATGGTACAGACTAATAGAAAAATTAATGAAAAAATATTCTATTAAAAATACGTAATGTTACGGTTTGAGTTATACGCTTAAACACTTTATTATTCTTGTTAACACTGTACCAGGGGCGTATATGGAAGCCGAAAAAACGCTAAAAGAAAAAGTCTTTGATGTTTGTGATGCTCTAGCAAATTCAGGAGAAAAAATCACAAGGGATAAGGTACGGGAGTGTACCAAGGGTAGTGACCGCGATATCAGTAAGTATATTGCTGAGTGGAAAGCAAGCAAGGAAACTGCAATTACAGTTGCAGGAACGAGCCTGATTTCTCAACAACAACAGGAATCAGCTGCAATAAGCAGCGAAACTGTACCAAATCCTGTACCAATTCAGCCAGTAATTAGTCAGGCAGACATTTATCAAGTTAAATTGAATGCAGCGGAAAGGGTAAAAAGCCTTCGGATCGCTGAAATCCAAATAGCACGGGCAATGCAGGAGAATCCTAACCTGCTGCCAGAAGAAATTAAGCAGGAAATAGCAGAAGCCGAGATGGCGGCAATATCAACTCCTTTATCTCATCGCAGCTACTACGACCCAAACACACTAACCCAGGCAGTGATAGCCAGCCTGTTGTAACATCGCCTGGGAATAGCGAAAGCGAGATCGTAGTTGCGCCAACACGGGCTAACTTTAACTTCACTCATAACTGGTTTAATCTAGCCTTAATATTTTTAACTGGTGCGATTGTTGGAGCCAATGGGCTTTCACCTATCTCACTTGCTGCGTTGGCTTGTAGTGGCATAGCAGCAGTTTTACCGAAGTCAGGATCGAGAACATCCTCTCTTAGCGACGTAAAGCCAAATTTGCCTCTGGCTTCACCAGAGTCAGAATCGAGTGTACACACCAGTCCAGTCGCAACAGCATCTTCTTTTCGGCTTTATCGGCAGAGTGAGTTTAATCGGATTGTGGCTTCTTTGCTAGCTAATAGCTCAATCTTGGTAGTTGGGGACGAAGGTAGTGGTAAATCTGTGCTAGCTAATGCTGTAGCCCAGAGGTTGGCTGAAGATGGATTTAATTTTGCATTCGTCGAGCCAGCATCACCTAAACAAATGCTTTTAGAGATGGCAGAACAATTAGGAGTAGATTCTCAAAACTTAGAAGGAAAAGCGCTAACCGTTGAGCAGTTAAAACGTGCTGTTGCATGTCACTTTGACACTACAACCGCATTTCTGATCATTGATGATGCTCATAGCGTGGAAGCCAAATTCAGAATGTGGCTCAAACAGATGAAGCGGCAAGGATTTCCTATCTTGCTTTTGGCAACAAATCCACCTCGTACAGATGTATTTATTAATCTTCCGCCAATAGTGCTTCATCCTCTCCCAGACTACGCAATCCGCGAAATTATGGAGCAAGCGTCACTAGAACGTGGAATCAGCCTCAAAAATTCAGACTTAGCTAGACTCCAAGAGCGTGCTGGTGGAAACCCGATGCTAGCTCAACGTGCGATCGATGAGGAATATTTGGGGCTAGAAGTCGAGGCGGCAGATCATGGTCGCTACGTTGATATTACCCCATTTATTCTCATTGCTGGGATCATGTTTATGGTTCTCCGCTTTATTGGCAGAGGAACTGACGATCGCACCCTCTATCTGATTAGCGGAATTGGGGGAGTAATTTTTATGGGCTTTTCGCGACTGCTGTACAACCTACCACAAGAGAGTAGGAGGATACAGAGATAATGAGTTGAACCCACATGGTTGTTAGTGCCACTGCTACTAGCATTCTACTAGGAACTACAAACCCCGCTCTGATCGCAGTCGGTGCGAGCGTTGGATTGTTGCCAGATGTTGATATCTCAATGTCTATCGCAGGTCGAGTACTGCCTTGAATTAGTGCTTGGCTTGAGCGCCGATTTGCGCATCGCAGCTGTACTCACAGCTTAATTGCTACCGCAGTCGTAGCAGGCTTTGCGTACAGTTGCGTATTTCTTCTCAAAGGAAAATTCCTTGAGGTTGCCAACGCTATCACTATAGGTTTCTTTTTTGGCTGGTTTCTCGACTGCTTCAGTAAATCCGGTGTGGAGATGTTCTGGCCCAGCACGGATCGATATGTCTGCCCAGGTAATCGTAACTTTCGGCTCAAAACTGGAAGTCCGATTGAAAACGGACTACTGGTGTTTTTTGTGGGAATTGCCCTAATCTCCTTTAATATCAATGTCAATGGTGGTGTCATGAGCCAATTTAACCGCCTAATGGCGACACCATCTGGAGTCATAGAAATCTATAAGAAATCGGCTTCGACGCATCTGATCGTGGCTCATATTGATGGCGTACGGAACAGCGATCGCAAAGCAATTTCACACCCATGCATGGTACAAGCCCCGACATTTATGTATGAAAAAATTAGGACTTACACACTATACAAATTAAGCATGATGTGTATGACGGAATTCAGTCGTTTCAGACTATAGAGTGAGTACGAAGGTGCAGAGCAAATTTGGGGAAACAGAATTGACCACATTGTAAGGGCGGGGTGTGGGGTGTGGGGTGTAGGGTGTAGGGTCAGAAATAGCCCCAACAA
>CAZZXJ010000445.1:0-5817 GCA_964657905.1 uncultured Stigonema sp. | reverse complement strand
CCAGAAACCCGGTTTCGTAAAAGTTTTTGTATTCGCTGAATGCATAACTCTCCTATAGAAAGCGTTTAATTTTTATTTCTTTCTTACCGATGCCATGCGCCTCATAGCAGTGTAACTCAGCTTCACAAATGGTTCCGTCGTTGAGAGCGAATTTCATTCGGGTAGACCACGATATGACCATAAGGGCGGGGTTACCCCGCCCCTACAATGTGGTCAATTCAATTGAACACTGCTGTAAGCTAATGCTTGCAATTCCCTTGAAAATTTCAAGGGCGTCGCTGAAGTTTCACAACCATTTCTGTACGCGTTGACACATTCAGCTTTTGAAAGAGGCGCTTCAGTGCTTGCTTAACGGAATCCGGCTGAATCCAAAGTTCTCTACCAATGTCAGCATTGGTCATTCCTCGTGCCACTAACTCAACGATTTGTCGTTCACGCTTAGTCAAGCAACTTGCCAACGGCGAACTTAATTCAATTGAATTTGCTCTCAGTATTGCTAAGCAAGCCGATAAATGGCAACAAATCGCGCTCAGATCGAATAAATTTTCAGTGGTAAATGCAGGTGCATCTCCGCGACGACCAAAGTGAAGCGTTCCAATTAACTGTCCCTTACCTGCGATCGGACCTGCCATCAGGTGGAGTTGCTCGTTAGGAGATTTGAAGTGCTTAGAGAACTCGTGCTCCACCCAACCCCCTCCTCCAAGTACGAGTTGTTCATGGACGGGGGCGTGACGCTCAACTATGTAGCGCAGGAGTGGATCGACGGCTCGACCTGCTTGTTGATAACGTTCCAAAACCGACTCACAAACTCCTTGCACATCAAAGTGAGTGAGATTCAACTGGTCATCGAACAGACAGATTCCCCAGGATTGCACATTGAAATAGGCTCCTACGGTATCCATGAACCGCATTCGGAGTTGATGCTCATCTTTGGCGATCGCCAATGCATGAAAAACAGTGTGAAGCGAACTCACTATATCCCCCCTAAAAGTGTCCCCGATCAGGGACTAGCTAGATTTCGGAGTTTCTCCTAGCTTAACTTAACAAGGGATATAGAGTGTGGTCAAGACCATCGTTGGCGAGGAAATTATGAATCACCCACTTGAACTGAATGAATACAAGCAACAAATCGCGGATTTGTATAGCCGCAGAAGCCCGACTTATGATGACAGTGATTGGCATCGTCGGATTGCCGGACGGCTGGTTGAATACGCTCAAATCAGTCCCGGACAGCATATCCTGGACATTGCAACCGGGACTGGCATGGTTGCAGTAGAAGCTGCTCAGATTGTAGGGTCTTCTGGTCGAGTCGTTGGCGTAGACATTTCGCCTGGGATGCTGGAGAAAGCGAGGCACAACGTTGAAACACTTTTGTTGAGCAATATTGAGTTTCAGCTTGCGGATGCCGAAGCACTCGATTTTCCTGCCAACTGTTTTGACCGAGTTTTGTGTGCCTCTGCGTTTATTTGGATGGCGGACATTCACGCGGCGTTACGTCTTTGGCATCGCTTGCTCAAACCGGGTGGACTCATTGGCATTATTGCATTTGCCGACACCGCTTTTGTTGGAGGGGTCGTTACACAGAAGGTCGTTCAAAGGTATGGCGTTTCATTGGCGATGAGTAGACCAACTGGCACGGTGGAAAAGTGCCATAACTTGCTCTCAAGCGCAGGCTTTGAGGCGATCAAGGTCAACGTTGAGCAGGACGGTAGTTATATCAGTTTAGAGAAAGCGAAGGCAATGTGGGCAGGAAGTTCCCATCCAGCCCCCGGACAATTTCCAAATCCCCTGTCACAGCTTTCATCCGACCAGTTAGCACAACTCAAGGCTGAATTTGAGGTAGAACTAGAGGCATTACAAACAGAACTTGGTATCTGGAACGATATCACCACCTTTTATATGTTCGGTCGCAAGTGAGCAGACCGCATCTTGTTACTTACATCTTGCACCACCCCCAGAAACCGGGTTTCTAACGAATCAGTAAAGCTGAAACCGTTAATTTATCGTTTAGAAACCCGGTTTATCGAGCCAAGTTGAGTAGGCATCCATCTGAGGAACCACTATTCCCCGTTGCTTGAAAACCAGTTTTAGTTGTTTTTGGGATGCGATAATCAGTTAATACTAATTCTTACCTCATGAGTTAATGTCATACAAGGTCTTGGAGATGAAGCCTTTAACGATTGATAGTATGTAAGAAATCTATACTAAATGAACCTATGGAAGGTAACAAATCAACACATGTGAATCAACCTGGTCTGGTGCTTACGCCTGGTCCACAAGGGTGGTGGGATTCCGAGCGGGTTTCCGGACCACGGGTTTTGCGCCATCACGATGGGACTTGGAAAATGTGGTACTAGGGTCGGGATTCCAACTTTGACCGGGAAATCAATTTGCCTACAGGTCGCTGTGGTTTAGCAATCTCGGGCGACGGTATTCGATGGAAACGAGTACGGGGTCCTCTGACTATGGGGGCTGTCTTTGAGCCTAGCCCAGATGAAAGTCGGTTTGATTCAGCCCATGTTGGAGTCAGTGATGTCCAATTTTTTGATCAGCACTATAGGATGTGGTACTTCGCAGGTGATAACACAGTTGTAGAAGTGAGACAATCCAAAACAAAAGGCTCGCAGTTGCGCCCCGGCTATGCGGTGTCGCGTGATGGTATAAACTGGCAGCGACTTGAAGGTCCTTACCGAGGGGCCATCCTAGATGTGGGTAAGGCTCTTGAGTTTGACGCACTGTTGTGTGGGTGGCCGCAAATGCTGCGTGATGATGATGGCAGAGATCTGCTCTATTACCATACCCTCAATCCGGAGAGGGGATTCCTGGCAGGCTTAGCGGTATCCACCGATGGTTTGAACTGGGAGAAAGTCGGTGAGATTTTGGGACCGGGTGAGCCTGGTAGCTTTGACGAACTGGGCGTTGGTACCCGCCATGTGCTGAAGATAAATGGTCAGTACGTGATGTTCTATGAAGGTGCTAACAACGATGCCTACGACTGCATTGGTGTGGCGCTTTCAGACGACGGCATTCATTGGAGAAAGGATGAAGGAGAGCAACCAGGGGGTCCCGTCTTTTGCCATGCCGAAAAGGGTTCTGGTCTTTGGGATGCGAGGGCAATAGGTACACCTTGCGTAGTGCCGATGAAAGATGGAAGTTTCCGTATGTATTACGTCGGTGTTAACGAGGGGGGTAACGATGAGCTATCGTCACAGCATCAGATTGGGTTGGCGGTGAGTGACGGTCCTAACTTTCGCAAGTGGCACCGATGGGGCGAGTAACGGCTTTTTTGTAGTTAAGACACCGTTTGTTCAGGCAAGTCTGCTCATAGATTTGGGTGATTAAACTGTAACTATTGGTAATGTGCTTAACTTCACCAAAACTAAGTGACAGGGTTAAGTATTCCTTACAGTCATCAACTTCACTGACTTGAGAAAACAGCAATGGTAACTTCACCGGATTTGTCAGCACTGTTAGGCTACTGGTTTCTGATTCTGTAACTGCAACTGTAAACAGTGGGCTATTTCATCAATCAGCACATAGTGAATAATGCGTGAGATATCTAACAAATCTTCAATTATCTGGGTTTGAGCTTGGGCATTACGCTCAATTGTTTCTAGTGCCTTATTGGTCTTTTGTTCGTCAAAGTTACGAGAGCGCAATAGTCGGGACCAACCAACCTTCATTCGTGAAGCAATTCGCAAGGTCTTGGTTTGCTTCGCTCCGCTCGCTGCGGACTATAAATATTTTTGTTCATCTACTTACTTTTATCCCAAGTAGCTCGTGATTAGTGGTTAGTTGTTGGTTGTCAATAAAGTACCACTCCCCACTCCCGTAGGGGCGGGGTTACCCCGCCCCTACTTCTTACCTTTTACCTACACCAAACTGTAGATGCAGAATTTCGTTGCCTCCGATACAATTTATAAGGAGAGACAAGGAGAACGAACAAAGTGGTGCTATCGAAAGGCTTTGAAATTGAGATGTACACTGGTACGCCTAGTGGTGAGATCGTCGGTCTCTCCGACAAGATTGTGGCATCTTTGGATGGGTTTGAGCGGGAGCCAGATAGCCGGAATGTGGAATACATAACTCAACCATCCCACGATTATGACCAGCTACTGTGTGCCTTAGTGCGTCCGCGGGTGACGCTGCGAAACTATCTTAAGCAATTGGGCGATTACACCATAATTCCAGGGAGTACTCTGTCCTTGGGTGGTAGCGATCGCTTTTTTCGTTCTGATCCAAACAATCCCTACCATACCTATATTGAGCAAACCTACGGCACCAAAGTAGTCACAGCCAGCGTTCATATCAATGTCGGTATTAGTGATCCAGAATTATTGATGCGGGCATGTCGGGTTGTCAGGTTGGAAGCGCCTTTGTACCTTGCCCTAAGCGCCTCGTCTCCCTTCATAGATAGCCTTGCTACTGGCTATCACTCTACCCGTTGGGGTGTCTTTCCGCAAACGCCTGCCCATGTACCGTTATTTGAAAGCCATGCCCATCATATTGAGTGGGTGGAAAAGCAGATAGCTGCTGGAACAATGCAAAGCGTTCGGCATTTGTGGGCATCGGTACGACCCAATGGCGATCGCCGACCCTACGACTTAAATCGCCTAGAACTGCGAATTTGCGATTTAGTCACAGACCCCATTGCCTTGCTGGCGATTACTGCCTTGTTAGAAGCGCGGATGTTGCAAATCATCCACAACCCCAGCATCGATCCTTTAAGCCAAAGTATCTTCTCCCCTGACGAACTTATCTCCCTCACAGCCGCCAACGAAGCAGCTGCTGCTACTTCTAGTTTGGATGCGCAACTCAGGCATTGGCAAGATGGCAGAAACATCTTAGCCAGAGATTGGATTAATGAAATTAACCGTGAAGTTTGGGCGATCGCTAAGCAACATGGCTTTAGCTGCTTCCTGTCGCCTTTGCAAAAAATCCTTCGCGAGGGTAATGAAGCCCAGCAATGGCTGCAACTACACTCTGTCGGTTTCAGTGCGAACGACGTACTCATTCAGGCTATTGGCGCCACCCAACAGCGCGAAAGAGAACTAGAAGAAAAATTATGTTCGTCTCTAGTTGCTTAAGGTAATATAAAATATTACCACAAAATTAGTAATTTTCCAACCATTCGGGAATGCTTTACGATTTGAAATAAAAATTAATATTTCTTGACATGAGTCTGAGGAACTCTCAGTTAAGATTTTGAGAGCAACTTAGTTATGTTTTAAATTTCTAATCATTGTTGTGTGCAGGACATTAATTAAGAAAAATTATCGTTCACCTCTGTCTTGGGGTAGATTTGGAACAGTTGATACATTGATTTTTTTAATACCATCATTCCACCGCTAATGCCTCAGGTAGTTCTAGTTAACCCGCTAATTCCCCCTAATACAGGTAACATAGCTCGGACTTGTGCTGCTACGGGTACTGAGTTACATTTGGTTGGACCTTTGGGGTTTGAAATTAGCGATCGCTACCTAAAAAGAGCTGGTTTAGATTACTGGCCTTATGTGAAGCTGCACTATCACGAATCCCTGGATGTGTTTAAAACCGTACATCAGGTACGCGGAGGAAGATGGTTGGGTTTCAGCGTTAGGGGTAGTTGTAATTACATAAACTTTCAGTTTCAAGCTGATGACTGGCTGCTGTTCGGCAGTGAAACTACTGGTTTGCCACCTGAAGTCTTGACTTGTTGTGATCAAAGCCTCTACATTCCTATGACCGAACCCAAGGTTCGCAGCTTAAATCTTTCAGTAAGTGTTGCGGTGAGCTTGTTTGAAGCCCGTCGTCAGTTGGGTTATTCACAATAAGCCC
>CAZZXJ010000444.1:0-5820 GCA_964657905.1 uncultured Stigonema sp. | reverse complement strand
GTAAGGGCGGGGTAACCCCGCCCCTACGGTTATATTGTGGTCTACCCGAATGAAATTCGCTCTGTAAAAGCAACTTTTCACCTTTTTCAGTGCCTCTAACTTCGTAAAAATTTTCCTATATGTTCTTCATATTTCATGAGATGGTAAAATTTTTGTATTATGTTTGGAGTATGAAGTATTTTGTAATGATTCGTGAATTTTGATATTTTTACAATATGAAGTGCTTGAGCATAACCATTCACGCCTTCCCCTCAGCTTTGTAAACCTAGGAGGTCGGTCGCTGTGCGATCGCAACCTTGATTCGGGTCTTACTTGCTTCCAATGCCTCCGGACTGGGCTGAGTCATAGCCCACGCAGCACGTTCCATCAAGCGCTTAGACCAAGCACTCAGTTTTGGGTAGTCACTTAAGGATATGCCCATAGTATGTAACTGAGGTACCACAGTTCCGGCAGCGACTTCTGCTAGGGTGAGGTGTTCACCACCAAAGTAGGGATTATCACCTAGTAGACGTTCAAAGAAAGTCAGCACTATTGATACTTTCTGCAATGCAAGCTGAATTTTTTCTGATTCTCCTACAGGTAAACCTAAGAATAGAGGAAGAAGTGGAGCAATGGCAGCCATGAGTTCATTAACAGTGACCATTGCCACCATCCGCACAGTTGCTATAGCCTGAGGATCTGTAGGCATAAGGGCTGGCGTGGGATACTTTGCCTCCAGGTAGTCTAGAATTGCTAGGGATTCCACGATGCTAAAGCCATCATCCACCAAGAGTGGAACGTGATGGAAGGGGTTTAGCTCTAGGAACTCTGGCTTAAATTGTTCGCCATCTAGTTTGACTTCCACTAATTCAAACTCCAGCCCTTTTTCTAGTAGTGCAATCCAGACGCGACGAGAGTTGGGAGACGTGGGGGAGTGATAAAGTTTCAGCATGGGAAAATTTCCTGTTTCAGGTTTTTTTGCAAGAGTTTTCTCTTAATACTCCTACCAAACCTTACTCATATTCAAAATAAACCCTGGCAAAACCGGATCGGCACTGACAGTTGCTGGGTTATCTAGACATTCCTCTGGTAAACCGGGACGATATATGTATACTTTGCGGTTTTTGCGGTCAATCAACCAGCCTAGTTGTATTCCAGGCTCACTCATGTATTCTGCCATTTTTTCTTGTAAAGGCTTGAGGTTGTCAGAAGGCGACCTGAGTTCAACCACAAAATCTGGGCAAATGGGGGCAAACTTTTCTTGTTGTTCTTCTGATAAACTATTCCATCTTTCCAGTTTCATCCATGCGGCGTCAGGCGATCTGTCTGCACCTGTTGATAGCTTAAATCCTGTGCTAGAGTCAAAACAAATACCTGTTCCGTCTTGATTCGACCAAATATAAAGCTCTCCAAATATACTGCCGCTACGATTGCCTGTGGTTCCACCAGTAGGGGACATAATTGATATCTCTCCAAATTTATTCCGCTCAATGCGTAAGTCGCGGTTAATTTGACAGAACTTAAAAAACTGCTCGTCTGTCATTTGCAACTCTGGCAGCATCTGCAAAACAATAGGTGATGAAAGCATACTGAAAAAACCTAAATTTTTCTATATACAGCCAACGCTACCAAACCTTACTCATATTCAAAATAAACCCTGGTAAAACTGGATCGGCACTGACAGTTGCTGGGTTATCTAAACATTCTTCTGGTAAACCGGGACGATATATGTATACTTTACGGTTTTTGCGGTCAATCAACCAGCCTAGTTGTATTCCAGGCTCACTCATGTATTCTGCCATTTTTTCTTGTAAAGGCTTGAGGTTGTCAGAAGGCGACCTGAGTTCAACCACAAAATCTGGGCAAATGGGGGCAAACTTTTGCTGTTGTTCTGCTGAGAGAGCATTCCAACGTTCCAGTCTGATCCAACAAGCGTCCGGTGACCTTTCCGCGCCTGTTGATAGCTTAAATCCTGTGCTAGAGCTAAAAGCTAAACCTGTACCATCTTTTTCGGACCATGCCCACAGTTGCCCTATGATGTTAACTTCTCGGTTACCTGTTTCTGAGCCAGTGGGCGACATAATTGATATTTCTCCAAATTTATTCCGCTCAATGCGTAAGTCACGGTTAATTTGACAGAACTCAAAAAACTGCTCGTCTGTCATTTGTAACTCTGGCAGCATCTGCAAAACAATAGGTGATGAAAGCATACTGAAAAAACCTAAATTTTTCTATATACAGCTAAAGCTACCAAACCTTACTCATATTTAAAATAAACCCCGGCAAAACCGGATCGCCACTGACAGTTGCTGGGTTATCTAAACATTCCTCTGGCAAACCAGGACGAGAAATGTAGACTTTTTTGTTTTTCCGGTCAATCAACCAGCCTAGTTGTATTCCAGGCTCACTCATATATTCTGCCATTTTTTCTTGTAAAGGCTTGAGGTTGTCAGAAGGCGATCGCAGTTCAACCACAAAATCTGGGCAAAGTGGCACGAATTTCTCTTGCTCTTCTTCTGATAAGCTATTCCATCTTTCTAGTTTCATCCATGCGGCATCAGGCGATCTGTCTGCACCTGTTGATAGAGTAAATCCGGTGCTGGAGTCAAAACAAATACCTGTTCCATCCTGTTCTCCCCAAATTCCTAGCTGCAGAGCTATGCTAAAGCTACGATTGCCTGTGGTTCCACCAGTAGGAGGCATAATTGATATTTCTCGGAATTTACTACGCTCAATGCGTAAGTCACGGTTAACTTGACAGAAGTCAAAAAACTGCTCGTCTGTCATGTCCATTGTGGGCGGAAGTAGTAACACAATAGGTAATGAAAGCATAATACCTACCCGACTGAATTATTGGCGTTGCTGAATTTAGTAATGAATTACGTTTAGTTACAGATTTGTAATTTTACCAAACCCTTGTAGAGACGCGATTAATCGCGTCTCTACAAAATCGTGATTTTCACAATTCATATCTTGATTCAGCAACGCCGAATTATTTCTTATTCTCACCCAAAGACAAGGCTCTTAGTGCGCCGGCTTCCGGCGATCTGAACTGCCGCGCAAAGACGCGAAAGAAAGACTTTGCGCCTTTGCGTCTTTGCGTGAAATTATTTCCGAATTTACTTGTTAGGTTGAGGAGTCATCCGCAGATAAGGCTTAACTTCTTGATACCCTTTGGGGAATTTCTGCTTTAGGACTTCTGGATCTTTCAGAGATGGGACAATCACGCAATCTTCACCATCTTTCCAGTCGGCTGGTGTCGCTACGCTGTAATTGTCAGTCAATTGTAGCGAATCAATCACCCGCAGAATTTCATCAAAGTTGCGTCCAGTGCTAGGAGGGTAGGTTAAGGTTAGACGCAGTTTCTTGTTAGGGTCGATAATGAAGACTGATCTCACCGTTACCGCAGCGTTGGCGTTGGGGTGGATCATGTCGTAAAGGTCAGAAACTTTACGATCTGCGTCTGCCAAAATTGGGTAGTTGAGGGTGGTGTTCTGAGTTTCCTCAATGTCTCCTACCCATCCTTTGTGGGAGTTAACGTCATCAACGCTGAGGGCTATAGCTTTGACATTGCGCTTGTCAAATTCAGGCTTCAGCTTGGCAACTTGCCCTAGTTCAGTCGTGCAAACAGGTGTAAAGTCTGCGGGGTGGGAGAACAGCACTACCCAGCTGTCGCCTGCCCAATCGAAAAAATTGATGTCGCCATGTGTGGAGGCTTGGGTAAAGTTCGGTACTGTATCACCTAGATGGAGAGCCATATGAGATTCCCTATGGTCAAAATATCTTATGTATTCTATCTTGCCACGAACACATAAACTCCGGTTTGTCGATTGGGCTTTAGCTGTTGATTGTTGATTGTTGATGAGAAAAAACAACTAACACCGACCAGACAAGATTTGATTATATGCATGGATGGTTTGACGGGCGATCGCATCCCAACTATAATGTTTCAATGCATATTCTTGAGCACACAATCCCCGCCGTTGGCGTTCTTGTGGATTTTGCAAAGCCATGCCAAGTAAATCGGCGATTGCTGCTACGTCTATTGTACTCACCCATCCCGATTCGCTCTCACTTACCTCTTGACAAATATGTACTTGGTCGGATATGATTACTGGTATTGCGGATGCCATAGCTTCGGCTACGGCAATGCCAAAGTTTTCATAGTACGACGGTAAGACGAATATGTCAGCAGCTTGTAAGAGAGCAGACTTTAATTCACCTGTAACAAAGCCAGTCATGGTAGTGTACTCTAGCAGTGGTGAAGCCTGGATCTGAGATTTTATCTTTTCTTCATAATTTGGATCTTGGGGATTCGTCCCAGCCAACACAAAGTGAAAATTTAACCCAAGACCTAAAAGCTTTTCTAAAGCTGGAATCAGCACATTCAACCCCTTTTTCGGGTCAATCCGTGACATAAATAGCACCAACGGCACATCCTCCGGTATTCCCAACTGACTAATCATCTGGTTCCTTCCCACGGACGTATAGACGTTCCGCCGGAACGTCTCTTCCTTCGGGGGGATCACGCCCAAGGGAATCACCAAATCTCGTGTCGAGACACCAAAGCGTTCTGATATTTTCGCTTCCTGAACACTGGTAAAGTGAATTGCGGCTGCACCAGCTAAATTTGGACCTTCTAAAATTGCGGCATAAAGCCGTTTGAGTTGCCTTTTTTTACGTAAATCAGCTGGATCAAGAGTTCCCAATGGACGCAAGATATAAGGCAGCTTTTGCTTTCGACACACAGCCGCCGCCGCACTACTTACGGGAGAGAATAGAGCATGAATATGGGCTAAGTCAAACTCCTGGGCATGACGATTCAGCCACTTCAGTAAATCCACAGAGAATTTGTAGCGACGAAAGGGAGCGCAACGGAAGTAAATTATTTGATAGCCATCTTGTTCCACTGGGTGATTTAAGGGAACATCCAAGGGTTTTTGATCTATATCGCCATTACTATCGGTTGTGAGAACTGTTACTTCTACTCCTTGGCTTGCCAATGCGGGAGCGAGTCCTAGTACCATCTGACTAGGACCACCATAAATCAGGGAAATCGAGGGGACAATTTGCAGGATGCGCATTTTAGGAGTGAGGAGTTATTAGACCATACCCTATAACAAAAGATACTGCATGGGACTCGGAAGTGTCACTATCACTTAAATCTGTAGGGTGCGTTAACTCCTAAGATCCACATTCAGTCAGTGAAGAAAAATGTGCTTCTTTCATTTGTTGCTAGTGGCGATGTCTGACGACAAGCCGCTAAGAGCGTCTACGCCGTTAGTCGGAGGCTCATAAGTAGGTGGACAAAAATATTTACCGTCAAAAAAGAAGTGCGGGGTGCTCTTAACCCCATAGATGAAACAAGATCGCAAGTTCTACAGACGATCAAGTTTTCCGAAAAGCTGCGCACGAATAGGGAACAAATATTTCTTTGTTCTCCACGACGCGAAGAGCGGAGGCGCTTGGACGAGTAGGTCGGTGGATCTCGTACCCCGCACCCCGCACCCCGTTCTTGGTCATTGCGAACGAAGTGTAGACCCCGAAGGGGGCTTCAAGGGAGAGTAGCAATCCCAAACCCAAGCGCTTCACACGAGTTCGCGGCGGACATTGTGTAATTAGTGAAACTACTGGTGCGTTTCTCAGGGGAACCAGGGGTGAGGACAACACATTTATGGGTTATGCCCCTCTAACCCAAACGTGAGTCTGGGTGGTTTTATATAGGCTGGGGTGGGCAAGTCCCCCATTGATCCACTGTCGCTTGCCACAAATAGAAGGAATACCAGCTAGTACACGACGGCGGAAATAAAGCAACCATTCAGAATCATCGAAAAGCTTGTA
>CAZZXJ010000443.1:0-5832 GCA_964657905.1 uncultured Stigonema sp. | reverse complement strand
TATTCCAGGATCTATTCAAGTGATCCCCCAACAAGTACTAAAGGATCAGGGAGCATTGCGCGTGCAAGACTTATCATCTAACGTTAGTGGTGTGACAACGGTTTTAAGAACGCAGCAGAAGCTTTCATTGATATTTTTAATCCTGTCCATCAGTTTTCCTTTCCTTCAATCCAAACTTCATCTCCAAGCAAGACCTGAAAACCTTTGGGATCTATAGTAGAAACCATTACCAACTTTTTTTGACCAGACCACCCACCTTGAGATGAAAACGATGAAAAGATTTTTTCCTCAACTCATTGACAACTAATTTCAATAAGCTTATGATTATTTTCAGTGTTATCTTCAAAGAAAATATCAAAGAAAAAAATTATACCCTCTCTCAGGTTTTCTACTATGCGTATTAGGATGGACGGAAGCATCGGTTTAGGCGCAAAAAGCAGTAGCAGACTGCGCCTAACCTTGGGAATTTAACTTGCTTGTGGTTGAGGCTAAGATTCGCTTCCTACTGGAAGCGCTTACAGAGGAGCCGAAAAGGTGAACAAATACTGTGCTTGACTACCGTTGACTCCAGTATCTAGCTACTCATTCTGTTAATTAGCTTTCCCATTAGCTGCTACGACGAAACCTAGTGTCAGGCTATCATGGGCGAGGAAATGAGCCAGATGATAAGCCCGCTCTTCAGTTTTCAGCAGGATTTTTTCGTACAGATGGCGAGTGGCGCGATCGCCCAAGCTTTCGGCTTGTGCGGCTTGGCGTCGAATCAGGTTAATCATGGCTTGCTCCGCTACCAAATCGTGTTCCACCATCTGGCGACAGCTATAGACACCATCCTGTTCCTGCTCAAAGCAACACAATTCGGCTAATTTGCTAAAGGTAGCCACCGGTACCCCGCCCAGTCCATCCAGTCGCTCTCCGATGTCATGGACGTGTTCCTGGACTTCTTCGTAGCTCTCACCAAAATACTGATGCAGCATGTAGAATTCTGCACCCTCAACCACAAAGTGATGCTTTTGGTATTGCAAGTACAACGCCTGGAAACTGGCTAAGGCAATGTTGAATCCTTCACAAATGGGAGCGGTTACATTCTGTTCCAGCAACACCGGATTGTCATAAATCTGACCAAAGTTGCGTAATAAAGTTTGAGCTTCAGACATTGTTTCCCTCTCTTCTTCGGATTGACTTGATACCTTTGTATCAAGTTTTTTTTTATTTGCAGCCTAACTTAACATTTTACAAACTAATACTTTGGTAGTTGTCTAATTTGAATTAGAATTTTTTTGAGAAATTTATGACAAAAATTCGCAGTTAATATATTCTATCTGTAGAGGCTTAACTCCCAACCACTAATCATTAAGGAGTACAGCCGGGAAAATTACTGCGAGTTTCTTGTATCTAAGGAGGTAAATGTTTTGGAATCTTTGAGTCAAAAACCAGAAGTCAGCGAGATCGTGTTCGTGAACTGGGCAGATCGGTGGCAAGTGTATCAACGCTTGCAGTCGCTTGGGATTCCCTGTTGGTGTGCCACTAACCAGCCATTGAGGGTTCACATTGCCGATGTCGCTGCCGCAGTTCAACTTTGGAGTGTTACAAAGCAGTTAACAGCGCCTCGCCAAGACTTGGTATGCGCTCTTGAGCGCTGTTGGCAGAACCGAGCTTACCGACCTTAATCACTGGTTGTAGTCAAAGATGGGGCATGGGTGCGGACACGCTCTTCACTAGCCCACGCTTACCAAACAGCGCGGCGTCAATTCTGACCAACCCCTACAAGGAGTGGGTAAGGTGTCGTTTTCTTTGAGTCCCTCTAATAGACTGCTAACCCGATCTAGCTTGAGTGTTCGTGTCAGTCAATTTTGGCAGCGACTCAGCCAGTCCAAGTGAACTTATGGAAATCAAGTATGAATCGAAGTGATTGTCCAGAAAATAGCCCTGATGATTCATCTACACAAACATGGCAGAAATTCAGATTCTTTAACGAAACTTATATTCAACCTCCTGATGCTGGAGAGGTGAATGTGTCGGAGAATGGGCTGTTATTGCTGTCTCAGACACAAAAGGGCGATCGCGTCCGAATCATCAAAATTGACCCCATTGTCAGCACTAACCAACTTTCACAAATGGGCTTTTTTCCAGGCGCAGATTTACAAGTTTTGAGTTGTACGGCAAGTGGTTCAGTGATGGTTATAATCCAAGATGAAACGATTGGAATCGGTTCTGCGCTTGCGAATTTGATTTGGGTAACTGCATCAGAAATGAGCGACGCTTGAAGAACGATCACTTGATCACTCTAATGCAGTAATGCTGAGCGCACAATTAAAATCCGAACACACAGCAACAGAAAGGAACGTTAAACTCATCCCACCCCGCGCACCAACGCGAGCATTTGGTGGGCATGGGGTGCGTTACCTATGCCCTATGCCCGAAACGGCGAGGTGTCGATTCATCACAGACTGACAAGGAGTGTGATTCGGAGCCGTTTTCTTTGATAAAAAAACCAATTCAGAATACCTTACGCTCTTCTAAATGAGCTAAAATATCCGAGCGCTGACGCCAAACTGGACGCAACTGCTTGTGCGTAAACATCTGCAACTGATCGCCAACATGAGGTGAACTAGGTTGAGTCGCATTGCCGTAGCTCATAAGTGCCATTGCCCGTACAGGTTGAGAAAACTCAATAGCAGCGACGAACGAATCACCTTCAAATGCTTGGAAGCGACCACCGGAAGCTGGTGCAAAATCGAGAACGCGGAAAATACCGAGACCTCCCGGACCACCATTTGCAGGTAAATCCTTGTTGCCTATGACCACCCGGAAAACATCCCCCCACGCGATATCTAGCTTTCCATAAGCCTTGGACACTTTGTCCGCAACAGCTTCTAGTGTTGCGACTGCCGAATTGGGATCGGATAAACCTGCTGGGGTGGTAAGTGGAGAATTTTGACTCCAAGGAAAGCTGAACGCTTGATCATTTAAGTGCATCTGTTTTACCCAAAAGGCAAAAAGTACTGCACCTCTAGAATCTGCATTGGCTTGTCTATCCCACTTGAAGAGGACATCAGCTGCTCGCTGTGCCAATTCACCTCCGTGCTTTCGGGACGCAGAAATTAAGTTATCTAAAAGGTGATCTGCCAGTTCCATGCGGGTAGAATGTTTGTCTTCCACCATCTGAGCGAAAGAAATTTTGTTATGCTCAGAGAGCATTCTTAGAGAACGTTCCGTCCGAAAATCTTTGGGAAAAATCAGGCCACGAGGTGCCATGTAAGGAGGGTAATTATCTGGTTTAATCGCAGTAGGAAACGTTGTTGTCCAAGGCGGGTCGTTGGTATTTTGCAACCAGCCGCTTTTTGGGTCAATGACGCGCGGTAAATCCTGGTAGGGATGAATTTTCGTCCATAGTGTTTTAGAGGTGTCACCGGGAATAATCCCTTGCCAGTATTTAAAATCACCTTGAGAACGAACTGGAACATCACCGTTGAACAGGTGCATGATGTGCCCCTCTCTGTCTGCATACATCACCGTAAACATTGGTAGTTGCAAACGCTTCAGAACAGATTGAAAAGAAGTGAGGTTTTGGGAACGCGCCATATCCCACCATTGCTCGAGGATACCAGGTCGATCAATACCTGCAACGCGCAACGCTATAGCTAAACCATTTTTTTGTGTGACCACAGGACCGTGAACAGAACGTTTGACGACGAGGGGTTGTTCGCTTAACGTACCATCTTTTTGTTTTACTTTTAAGGAAACGGTTGTCGTTTGGAAAGGAAGAACTTTACTATCGAAGCTATAACCATTTTCAACTAATTTGAGTTTGTAGGCATCCCAACCATCGTAAGTGTTGACGGTGTGAGTCCAGCCCAAATTATCGTTGAAGGCGATCGCTAAAACAGGAATTCCAACCAGTGTTGCTCCGTAAGCATTAATATCGGGAGTGGTGACTTGTGCTTCGTACCATAAGAATAAATCTGACCAAGGTAGATGTGGGTTGGCCAGCAGCATAGCATGACCATTTTCAGAATGCGATGGGGCGATCGCCCAACCATTAGACCCGGCTTTTGATTCTTCTTTGGCGACGCCTGCAACGTCCTTTGGGTTCACGACAAAAGTAAAATGCATGACTCGGTGTAAGTGAGCCAGAACATCTTCCCCTTTGACTGGTAGCACCACTTTTACCTCGTCGTCAAGCTGTTCACCATGCTCTCTTGCATAGGCATTAATTCCAGCAGCAAAGGCATCCAAGTAGCTATGAAAAGCTGGACTTTGCGAAGTGTACCAAGAACGGGCGCGTTCTGGCACTCCCATTGTCAGTACCCAACGGTCTGATTCTAAATATTTTTCTCCCCAATATTCGGCTGCACGTCCGCGTGCTTGACCGTAAAGACGCAAAAGCAAGTTACCATGACTTTGCATCTGTGCCCAACCGAAGGCTTGAAATGCACTTGTGTTATCTTTGCCGTAGATATGGGGAACGCCATAAGTATCCCAAAGTATTTCAGTAGATTTTGGTAGCTGTGCCGACGTGTGAGTTCCCAGAACTACAGCAAAGATAATACCTAGTACAAATGCTAGAAGTCGGAATGGTTTTCTTCGCCTTAAAGCTTTCTGCAAATAGCTCATTATTTTCCTACAGGCTTGAACACACCACTGAATCTGCCATTGAGCAGGCGAACATCAAGAATTTATTGAAATATATTCTCATAAAAGTGCGCCTGCCGAATCAAACTGAATAAAAATTTACAGAGTGATGAAAACTCAATTATTTAGGACTGAGGGACTTCCAAATAAGTAGTTAGACAGAATTAATTACACAACGTCTGCCGCGAATGAAGCGAAGCGGAATGTAGACCCCTCCGGGGTCTACCCGCTTTCTTAGCAATCGCAGGGGTTTGGGATTGCTTCACTTCGTACCCTTCTCCTGTCGGAGACGCTGCGCGAACGGGAAGGCGTTCCGCCTACGCAATGACGGTAAATATTTTTGTCCACCTACTTAAAAAAATATGCAACTATAGTGGTTCTGAATTAAATGCATCACAAGCGTGATTTTTCTTGTGGGCTTCTAGCCCGCCCAAAGTCTAAGGCTTCATGAGAACATTACTATTTCGGAGATGTCTAATAGTGATGTCGAGTCGGTATTCACAAAGCCCTTTGAGGTAAAAAGTTCATTTTAAATTATTAAGTGATGGAAAATTAGAATCATATATATTTTTATTGCATCTACCAAAAGGGATATTTTTTAAATGAGGGTGCTGCTGATAGCCAGAGAAAATATTCATAAGTATTATCGATTAATAAGTAGTCATACAAAATTATTTACACATTTATTTAACCTGGAATGACTGTTGGACAAGCATTTCAGACGATGTGAGTATGCAATTAATTTTGCATAGGTACTTATCTGCTTGCAATCGTAATAAATTTTTTATACAGTAAAAAAACTAATTAAAAATAAATTGCAACACATCTGAGCCAAGATTTGCGTGACTGACCAAGCAGCAGGGCAGGTTCTAAGTAGTTTGACAGAATTAATTACACAACGTCATTGCGAATGGAGCGAAGCGAAATGAAGCAATCGCAAGGTCTGGGATTGCTTCGCTTCGCTCGCAATGACTGTAAATATTTTTGTCCATCTATTTATAAAGCTAGGACTTAGGCACTGTACAAATTGACCATCATGTAAATACGAAGCTTTTTCAAGTAAAAACCTTGCACTGCCTCGTTCCCAGGCAGATTCTGGGAATGTCATCAAGGAGGTACAAGGCTCTGCCTCGTAACGAGAGACAATTCACTGGTTCGCTCTTTGTGTCAATGCGTAAGTCCTAAAGGTGTAATTTTCAG
>CAZZXJ010000442.1:0-5841 GCA_964657905.1 uncultured Stigonema sp. | reverse complement strand
TAATTCATCATTCATAATTCTCTTACGCTTGCCGTGAGTAGTATTCCACCACGAGCAGTTCGTTGACTTGTAGTGCCACCCACTCGCGCTCAATGACACCATTGACTTTACCAGCCATTTTGTTTTTGTCAAACTCCAGATGGCTGGGCAGGTTAGCTAAACCGGGATATTGCAAGTTAGCTTCCACTAACTTCTTGGATTGTTCCCGATCCCTGACAGCAATTTGCTCTCCAGGACGGCACTGGTAACTAGCAATGTTGACTATGCGACCGTTGACTGTCACATGTCCGTGGTTCACCAGTTGACGAGCTGCTGGAATAGTAGGAGCCATTCCCATGCGGAAAATGGTATTATCCAAGCGCATTTCTAGCAATTGCAGCAGTACTTGTCCGGTAGAGCCAGTGACACGTCTGGCTTTACGGACATAGCGTAGCATTTGCTTTTCCGTCAAACCATAATTAAAGCGAAGTTTTTGCTTTTCCTCCAAGCGGATAGCGTATTCAGAGCGCTTCTTGCGGTTCTGACCATGCTGACCAGGTGGATAAGCGCGTCTGGCGCTTTTACGAGTTAATCCTGGTAAGTCGCCTAAACGACGTACAACTCTCAGGCGAGGTCCTCTATATCGGGACATGAGTTTCCTTTAATCTAATCATGCTCAAATTTTACCCAGACATACCATTATACAATGTTGTTTATTGTTTGTTAGTGCTTAGTTGTGAGTAGTTTATGAGAAAAATCCACAATTAACAACTAACCACTAACAACTAACAATTCTTTAAAGATGAGGTAGCATAACCTTGGATGTTTGGATCAGAGCGGAAATTTTAGGAAACACAAAGAGCAAATATATGGACAGCTTTAAAGTTGGAGAACCCCCGTTTCAAAAACAGAGAGGGGGCGCCTACACAATGTTAAGTACTAAAGCAAAGGGGTTGTTTGCACCCGTGTTGGCAATGGCTGGATGGTTAGCAATGTCTTTACCCAGTACGGCTGTTACCGCGACTTCCTACAATACAAATGTCAACGCCTCCTACTACAACGAATACCGTGTGTGTGCGGCTCGACTTTTAAGTGTGAGCGTTGCAGCGGAAGCAGCATCACAAACTTGTGCATCAGCACTGCGTCCAAGGGATGTGTCTGACTGCGTAGTTAGAATTCAGCGGCGAACACAAATTCCAGCGACAGATGCGCTTTCATCTTGTAGAGGCTCTCGGTTGCCCAGAGATTTAGCTAGTTGTGTAGTGGGGATCAGCCAGTATTCTAAGGAGGCAGTTAACCCACTGGTTTTAAATTACTGTAGTCGTAGCTTGTTGCCGGTGCGCTTTGCTCAGTGTGTAGTGGGTTTACGTGCTGAGATCGACTTTACCTCTACCCAGTCGATGGATACTTGTATCGATGCCAGCGATCAGATCAGTGGCTTTTTGCCGAATTTTATCCCAGCTACCCAAACTCAAACAAATCCTCCAAATCCAGTAAATCTCCCAAATTCAATAAATCCCTCAACTCCAGCCAATCCACCAGGTGTCTCTACTCCAGATAATCCAGGCGGCGCAACTCCAGCAAACCCTAGCAACCTACCTCCTGTAATTCCAGGTAGGAGATAAAAGCACACAACAGTTGACGACGAGCTGCGCCACGCTTGTCGGGTATTCCGAAGTTTAGGACTTCGGAAGCCCTACAGCAATTTTATCAGCGCTACAGGAAACTGCCCGTCGTCTATGCTCCAACTGACGTTGTTGAATCCACCACTAAGGGGATCAACGTTGGTATATTTGCTCTTGGAAATTTTCCGCTTTAGTCTTCTTTTTTGCCAAACACCATCTGTAAAATCATATGCACTCCTCCGTCTTGGTGATATCTATCTGCCCAAGAGCGAATCACTTCATCCAGTTCTTCCATCGCTTGCTCCATTTTTTCTGGTGGGATATCTAATTCTTCCAAGATTCGCATTGCACCATGTTGCCGTTCTGCCCAATCTTTCATCATCCGGAAATACCGAGCGGTATCTTCCACCATGATGTAAGTACGCTCCTGCTCGTCAGCAGGGGCATAGAAAGGACGGGTGAGAGCGTAGAAAGGCATTCCCCAAGGAGAATCAATGCGTGTCACAGTGCCAGAGTAAAGCAGACGGCGCTTAATGTGTTCCGCCAAGGCTTCACTTAAAGGCATCTGGTGATGGGAAGGCATGTCCTCCTGCGATCGCTTATGCAGAAATTCAATCAACTCCAGAAACTCAAAGGAGGTGATTATCTGGGCATCGGGCAGATTTGCTGGCAGTTTCTGCTCAATTTGCTTTTTTTCCTCAGATGTTAGGCTTGTACCAGGAACACGGGATCGCCCCGGTTGCCAAGGATACTTTTCCATCCAGACATAAGGGAACTGAATGAGATAGCGGGGTTCCTGAGAACCCAGCATCTTCAGGAGTTTCCCCTCAGTCACCGCTTGTCTAACTTCTTCGACAATGATTTTCACCCGCTTTGGCTCAAGGTGATGCAAATGCCCTGTCATCCGCAGGTTTTGTCCCTGCTCCAGATAGGTCATGTAGATCGCACACTTTGCTGCCGTTGCCGCTGCATCTAAAAATGCCCCATGCCTGTGCCCACTCGTTCGCATGGCACTAAAAGCTAAATAAAGCATGATCTGATCCATAGCACTGGGGCCAAGACGTTTGATCAGATCTACGTCGTTACTCATATTACAGTCAGATGAATAGAAAGGTTTACACAATTATTCAGTCAAAGCAAACAAGTAGTATACACCCCACAGAAGGCGATGTCTGCACTTCAGATCATCTATTATGGGTTAATTATGAGTCCTGTTGGTAGTCATAATTAAGAATTTAACCGTATTTTCTGGCATATATCCAGAACCACTATAGAAGAGTGGAGTTGGTTTGCCAGAAGCAATTTCAGCTACTCTCACGGCAGCGAGCGAGCGTTTAAGGGCTTTTAGCTATAAGCAACTATCGACACTTCTTTCCGTGAAATTTTTCCGTATGAGGCTTGAACCAAAATGGTGGGAAAAGAGAATAAACAGACAAGCAAGTGTCTCAGAATGCCACCATTGAAAGTAATTGCCTCGCTAACAGAACTTTTATTATCGGGTGGGTATCATCCAGTATAGAGTACTTCAGAAACTATCAAAAAAAGATGATTTTTATCAAGCCAAGAGAATTTGGGTGATGCTAATTCCCATCCCGATGTGAAGGTGTTTCTCTCACAACTGGTGTTTGGTAATGATCGGGTGTCTACGCACTAACTAGTGGAGTAGCCGCAGAAGGTTAGCCCAATTCATCCCCTCAGCATTGTTTCGCTGGAACGCAAGTAGGAGTAAGTCACTTGCCTCCATAGTAACATTGGCAGTCTCAGAGGGGGCACGGTAGCTCGTATGCCGTCTCGCCCAAAACATCCAGTCATGTCTTGACAATATAGCGAGTGGGCTTGAGGAGAAATCATCGACCTCAAATAGAAGAGATTATTCATTATTCAAAGTTGATCAAACCTCTCATTGTGGACAATATTCTTGATGATCGTACCAATTTGTATCAATAACTTATGTTAAAAACGCTACAAAATTCCATGATTCTATTTTTTCATAAAAGAATTAATATTTATAGTTATCTATCTTCATAAAAAATTTATAAAGAATTTATGTTGACAATTTAATTAAAGTACATGGATATTTCAACAGTGATGACCATAGGGCATGGGGGAGCTATTTTCCCCAAAGCACTAGCTCCCCCATGCCCCATACCCTTTTGATTAACTTATATTTCTGGCAGGTTTGACCCGATTTCGGATTTTTTCAAAGCTAAAAGCACCCGCCCCCAAAGTAACTAGCAAAACTCCCAAAACCTGCTCAAGTTCCAAGGTTTCCTGAATAATCAACCCGGCCAAAATTACGGTTAAAGCTGGGACAATTGCACCAAAAAGTGCTGCTTTGCTTGCACCAATTTTGCGAATCCCAAAATTATTGAATAAATAGCCGCAGAGTGTTAATACACCTAAGATGAAAGCACTTAAAATGAGTTCTAGCAAGTTAGTGGGGTTAACTTGGAGGCTCCAGTCCTTTGGTAAAGGCAGCATCAAACTCAGTAAGGACAACAACAGCATGGTGGCGAAGTTAATTAAGGTGAATGTTACTGGATGCAATTTTGCAGCACATATACGCGTAAGAACGACGTAGAAACCAAACGTTATTCCCGAAGCAATGGCTGTGGTACTCCCCAAAGAGATATTACCCATACCAATATTGGTAGAATTTAACAAAACTAGTAACTCACCTAAGCCAATAGCGGTGATTGCACCAGAGCCATATAAAGTCAGGCGATCGCGGAACAAAAACCACGACAATAGTCCACTAATAATTGGATAGACAAAGAAAAGTGTGATCGCCGTTCCAGTTGCAACTTGACCAATAGCAAGATAGATCAGCACTTGAGACAAAAACAAAAAGCACCCGCTCAAAATCGACAACACCAACACCTGCTTTGTGACGGCGTTGGCATTTGTGCGATCACTTCTTACTGAGTCAATCAGGTTTTGTAAGTCTTGCCACACTCGTGGATGCAGTATAGGAGCCAAGAGTAACATCAGTGGTACAACCACCAGCATCCGTAGCATTAAAATTAAGAGAGAATTGCCCAAAGTTGGCGATATCAGGCGTTCCACCTCAAACACTCCGAAAATGTGGAAACCTGGGTGGAAAATCACCTTGATAGCTACGTTGTAAAGGGAAGACGCTATAGTGGACAACACAATCAGCCATAAACCCATTGATCCTAAGGACAAGGGTGTCATGGGCATTGATGGTGGGTGTGGTGCTGTCTTTTGCCCTGGCGCTGGCGTAGTAGGCGGAACTGTAGTTTCATTCTGCGATTTCCTGGGGGGAAGAGAACTCACAGGCGTGGCTTCTTTTATTGGGCTAGTGGGGGGCGCTGATGGTCTTGGAATACTGTCTACTTGCAACTTCGTTGCCGCCTCAAAGGGACTGTTCTGCCTTTGCCTTATCGGTTCAAACTGAGGAAATGGCGCTTCTTGGATTGTAGTTGAGGGAGTTTCTGGTGTTGTTTCTAGTTCCCGACGAAGGCTATTAACTAACTCTGCCAAAATAGCTTCCCCTTGCTGTTGTTGGTTTTGCATCCGTGACAACTGTTGAGAAAAACTACTTTGATAGTTTTTTAGCTCCTGTTGCAGTGTGTTAAAGGTAATGGTGAGGGTGTCATCTAAGGAGCCAAGGAGTTCTTCAGGTCTCCCATCTGCCTTTGTAGAGGGGTGATCTTTACTGTTGGCTGAACTATCGCTTACTCTGACTACAGAGACAGGCTGCATTGCTTGGTTTGCTAAATCCTCTAAAGAGGATTGCAGTTGCGAAGATATATGATTTGCTAAAACTTGTGCCAACTGACGCACCAATGCTTGTTGCTCACCGAGATGCCGCCCCTGCTGTAAGTATTCTTTTTCTTCTTGCAGCAGTTTAATATCATCGGCTAAGCGGTTTTTTTCCATCTGCAGCCGCTTGACATCTTCGTGCAACGACTTGAGCAAATTACGTTGGATAATTTGCAATTCCTCAGTTACAGCCCGTAGGGCAGTTTCTGCTGCCCCACATGGATCGTCTTGGTGCGGGTTTTCTGGTCGCTTCTCTAATCGCCCCATTAGTCTCTAGCCTCTCACCCCTTGACGAGCAAGCCACTTTTTGTTAACTTGCTCTTCACTTATCTTCCTACTATTTCCAGTAGTGTGTCAGATAAACTAAACAGTTTAAAGTAACTCTTGTCAAGAGGGTTTTTCCCCAGGAAAAGGAAGTAGTGAGTGGGGCATGGGGCATGGGGCATAGGGC
>CAZZXJ010000441.1:0-5845 GCA_964657905.1 uncultured Stigonema sp. | reverse complement strand
TTTAATTTTTAATTTTTAATTCCGCGAAGCGGTACTAGATAGATTAACCTGTAAACACTTTGCAGTAGAATTAGACCTTTAGATAGAGGAGGGCAAAAAGTGACTCGTGTCATCATAGTGCGCCATGGTCAAAGCACCTATAACGCGGAAAAACGTATACAAGGGCGCACCGATGTGTCTAAATTGACTGAGAAAGGTCAAAACGATGCTAGTAAGGTAGGCAGCGCCCTCAGCAATATCCAATTTGATAGAATTTACAGCAGTCCTCTCCAACGAGCGAAAGAAACTGCACATATTATCTGTCGCTTGCAGGCGAATCAATCTGGACAGACTGCTGTTCCCCAAACTTCTGATAGGCTGATGGAAATTGACCTCCCCTTATGGGAAGGAATGCTCTCTGCTGACGTGAAGGAAAAGTTTCCTGAAGACTACCTGACTTGGCAGGAACGTCCTCACCAACTGCAGATGCTCCTTAGTGATGCTGTCTTAACACGAGAACATTTTCCTATTATAGCTCTGTATGAACAGGCGCAGCAGTTTTGGCAAGAAGTTTTGCCTAGGCATCAAGGTGAAACCATACTCATAGTCGGGCATAACGGCATTAATCGTGCTTTGCTTGCTACCGCATTATCGATTTCCCCAGAGCGCTACCATTCCTTACAGCAGTCTAACTGTGGCATCAGTGTACTGAATTTTTCAGGGGGATTGGGAGAACTAGTCCAACTAGAGTCAATGAATCAGACGCAATATATGGGAGAAATTCTGCCCTGCTTGCGACCGAATCATCAGGGAGTACGATTGTTGCTGGTGCGTCATGGGGAAACAGAATGGAATCGCCAAACCAGGTTTCAAGGGCTAATTGACGTTCCCCTTAACGACAATGGCAGGCAACAGTCGCACTCATGCGCTGAATTTCTCAAAGACGTGGAGATTGATTTTGCCGTTAGTAGCCCAATGCTACGTCCAAAAGAAACAGCAGAGATAATATTGCAGCGCCACAAGGGTGTAAAGTTGGAATTGCAGAATGGTTTAAGGGAAATCAGCCACGGACTCTGGGAAGGAAAATTAGAAAAAGAAATAGAGCAGGAGTTTCCGGGAGAGTTGCAGCGCTGGCGGACAGCGCCGGCATCCATACAAATGCCCGAAGGAGAACGTTTGCAGCAAGTCTGGGATCGTAGTGTCGCTGCTTGGCAGTCAATTGTCCAAGCAGCATTGGCAAAGCAACTCAAAACCGGATTAGTAGTTGCTCATGATGCTACTAATAAGACATTGCTTTGTCACATTCTGGGGTTATCACCAGAAAATTTCTGGAATTTCCGCCAGGGAAATGGCGCAGTCAGCGTCATTGACTACCCCTCTGGTTTAAATGGTTTGCCAGTACTACAAGCGATAAATATCACTACTTATTTTGGTGGAGGCGTACTGGATAAAACAACAGCTGGGGCATTGTAAGAGTTGTCAACAACCCACCACGCGCATCGGAGTTAAGAGATTGCCTGTTTGGAGCAGATTACCTACGGCGACCGGGTTTTCCAAGGCGGTGTCTTTGGAGACACTGTGGAGCTTTCACCCGAAAAGCCAAAAACTCAAAACTCAAAACTATGACAAGTGAACTGCTACAACAAGTACGGGTGATCAACCCTGTTTTTGGAACTGACCAAATTGCTGATGTGCTGATTACTGATAGCAATATCAGGTTCGTTGCCAGTAGCATTTCTGATCTGCCAAATGACACTCAAATTAGAGATTGTCGCAGGCTGGTTCTAGGACCGGGGTTGGTTGATTTGTACACTCACTCCGGTGAACCTGGGTTTGAAGACCGGGAAACACTCTTGTCCCTTTTGCAAGCCGCAGCAGCTGGTGGCTTTACACGCGTTAGCATCTTACCCGATACATCCCCACCTATCGATAACCCCGCTGTGGTAGCACAGTTGTTGGAGAAAAGAGGACAAGGGGACAAGGAGAATTATCCCCTCATTAACATCTGGGGCGCACTCACCCTAGGTGTTGCTGGAAAGCAAATGGCAGAATTGGCAGATTTGGCTGCGGCTGGGGTGGTTGGCTTTGCCGATGGTCAGCCTTGGGAAAATTTGGGGTTGGTGCGGCGGTTGTTGGAATATCTCCAACCTTTGGGAAAACCAGTAGCATTTTGGTGTTGTGAGCGTCAGTTAATGGCAAATGGAGTCATGCGCGAAGGACCAGACTCCATTCGCTTTGGTTTGCCGGGAAATCCCTCCTTTTCAGAAACCTCTGCCATTGCCTCTTTGTTGGAATTGGTTGCTGCTACTGGCACGCCAGTACATATCATGCGCGTCTCCACCGCTCGCAGTGTCGAACTGATAGCAGGGGCAAAAGCTGCTGGTTTGCCCATCACCGCCAGCACGACTTGGATGCACCTTTTACTTGACACAAAAGCAGTTAAGAGTTATAGCCCCAATTTACGTTTAGAATCGCCTTTGGGCAATCCTGGTGATTTGGCAGCGTTGCGTCGAGCAGTACAAACGGGTATTGTAGATGCGATCGCCATCGAACACACGCCCTACACTTACGAAGAAAAAACTGTAGCCTTTGCCGAAGCTCCACCAGGGGCAATTGGTTTAGAGTTAGCATTTCCTCTACTGTGGCAGCATCTCGTAGAAACCGAGGAATTTACAGCCTTGGAATTATGGAGATCTTTAAGTACCCGTCCAGCAGAGTGTTTAAAACAGAAAACGAGTGCGATCGCTCCTGGTCAAAGGGCTGAACTGACTCTGTTTGACCCCCAGCAAAACTGGAAAGTCGAGAAGCAAAATCTTTATACACTCTCGAGTAATACACCTTGGCTAGGACAACAGCTTCAGGGTCGTGTCGTGCAAACTTGGTGTTAAGAGTGCAGAGCGCTCTCATACGTCAATTTCACAACATCAGTATGTAACTAGTACACGACGGCGGAAATAAAGCAACCATTCAGAATCATCGAAAAGCGTTAACAGTAACTACCCCTCATACCAATTCTGTATGAAGATGCACATTATTAGGACCCCTCTGTAGTCCCCCCTTGGGAAGGGGGGACGGCGTTAGCCGGGGGGTAAATATATGCGGCTTCACAAAGAAACGGTATCAGCATTGCTGTATACAGGAAAAGTACCCTCAGGTAAGTGGTAATACCCTAAAAGGTCAGAGCATACTGCTTTTAGGGATTCGCCTAAAACATCAAGAACTTCTTTGACAGGATTCAAACTTCGGGCATCACTCAGATCACAATAGAATGAGGGACCAGAATCAAATTCAAATCCTCGCCGTCTAAAGCCATGAGCAGCACCTCCAGGAATTGTATGGCTTTCACACACAATTACCCTCTTGCGGTAACGAACGAGTAACCCAGCAGCAGTTAACCCGCCGATACCACTACCAATGACTATGAGATCACTATCCTGCATTTTTGTCATTTGTCAAAAGTCCTTTATCTAATACTCATGACCAATGACCAATGACCAATGACTCTTGACTAATGATGACTGAACCGTTGATTGAACTGAAAGGCGTTTCTAAGTCCTTTGATAGCAATAAGGTGTTAGATAATGTGGATTTGACTATTGACCGAGGAGAAGCAGTGGGAATTATTGGTCCTAGCGGTACTGGTAAATCAACAGTTTTACGGATTATTGCTGGGTTAATGGCTCCCGATGATGGGGAAATTTATGTGCAAGGGGTGCGGCGAGAGGGATTAATTGAGGATCATGCTAATCCTGTTGGTATTGGGATGGTGTTTCAACAGGCGGCGTTATTTGATTCGTTGACGGTGGAGGAGAATGTGGGGTTTGTACTTTATCAACAATCAAAACTACCGCGATCGCGGATTAAAGAACTGGTGCATGAAAAATTGGAAATGGTAGGTTTGTCGGGAACAGGCGATCGCTACCCAGCAGAACTTTCCGGGGGTATGCGGAAACGGGTGAGTTTTGCCCGTGCGATCATGTCCAACCCCGATAACTCTAAAGATAGACCAGAAGTTTTACTATACGATGAACCTACAGCTGGACTTGATCCTATTGCCTCAACAGTGATAGAAGATTTAATCCAGCAGTTGCATTGTACACAAGGAGTCTGTACTACCTATGCCATTGTCACCCACCAACATAGTACAATTCGTCGGACGGCTGACAGGGTTGTGTTTCTCTATGAGGGTAAAGTGCAATGGCAGGGTACAGTCAGTGATATTGACAGTACAGACAATCCTCTAATTAAACAATTTATTAGTGGAAATGTACAAGGACCAATTCATGTGGTGGGCTAGGAAAATTTTGGATTTTAAATTGATAATTTTTGGTCGTTTGTTGCTTGTTGATTGTTGATTGTTCTCCAAACAACTAACAACTAACCAATCCAAAATCCGTTGGGGAGAGGAAAAAATGCGATCGCGAACATTTCGAGAAGGCTCTGTGGGGTTGCTGCTCCTGCTAGGATTAGCAGTTTTTGGCGGAGTCATCCTGTGGTTGAATAGATTCACTGGCAATCGACATTCATACAAAGTTATTGTTGAATTTGGTAACGCTGGCGGGATGCAAAAAGGGGCAGTTGTTCAGTATCGTGGCGTTAAAGTAGGCAATATTTCTGCCATCCGACCAAGAGCAAATAACGTTGAAGTAGAAATTGAAATTGCCCAAGATAACTTAATTATACCCAAAGATGTGGTAGTTGAAGCGAATCAAACCGGATTTATTAGCGGCGAAAGCATTATCGACATTAACCCAAGAACGCGGTTTTTGCCTACAGATGTCGCCGCTAAACCGCTAGACAAAAATTGTAATTCCCAACTCATCGTCTGTAATGGTTCTCACTTAATAGGTCGAATTGGCATCAGTGTTGATGAACTGATTCGCTCCACAACTGAGTTGACAACCATATACAGTAACCAAAAATTTTATAACAACATTAATAAAGCTGTGGAAAACACCTCGTTGGCAGCGTCTAATGTTGCTGAGTTAAGTCGTAACTTCACTGTTTTAAGCAAAAGCCTTCAACAACAACTAAACGGCTTTTCCGCTACTAATAATTCAGTACAACGAGCGACAACTCAACTTACTGCATCCTCCACTCGGACCTTAAATCAAGTTAATGCCACCACAAGTCAATTTGGAACCACTGCACAGGAATTTCGGTTAACAGCCGCTCAAGCCAATAAGCTGCTCACTAACCTCGATACTCTAGTGACAAGCAACCGCTCTAATCTTGTTACTGCCTTAAATAATATTACCCAAACTAGTAACCAACTGCGCTCGACAGTCAGCAGCCTAACACCTGCTGTGAATCGCGTTACTCAAGGAGAATTACTCAAAAACTTAGAAACTCTCTCGGCAAATGCCGCGCTGGCTTCTACTAATTTACGCAATGCCACAAATACTCTCAACGATCCAAAAAACTTGCTGGTCGTACAGCAAACCTTAGATTCTGCACGGGTAACATTTCAGAACACCCAGAAAATTACATCTGATTTGGATGAATTGACTGGTGATCCAACTTTTCGGCAAAATTTACGGCAACTGGTGAATGGTCTTAAGGGCTTAGTGTCTTCTACACAGCAGATGCAGCAGCAAGTGCAGGTTGCTACTACTCTAGACTCACTAAAAGCTGCTGTTGTCAACCCAAATACTGCAATTGCCACTCCAGGCACAAACCAAAAACAGATAATATTTGATCTCTCACCTACTGCCTCGAATATTACTGATAAACAGTCTCAACCAACCGCTATTCTTTTTACTCCCTCTTCATCCCAAGAAAACCTATTGAGGCAGTTAAGGGAGTATGGGGATCAAAGGAAGCAGGAAAAGTAGGGAAGAATGATGAATTATGAATGCTGAATTAT
>CAZZXJ010000440.1:0-5847 GCA_964657905.1 uncultured Stigonema sp. | reverse complement strand
GTCATTTTTTAGAGGTATCTGCTGACACCATGGAACGGGTTGATCCAATTTTTTACAGTGACCCATTGACAGCAGCGATGAAAGCACTGGGTGTGAATTGATGGTCTGATGATGTGGGAATATGCCTTTAATTCCTGCGATCTCATAGAACGTAGCAAAAATCTTAATATTATTTTCTCCAGACAACCTATACGAATATTTGGGATCAGTATGCCATAATAGCACGATACCAGCAGCCAATAGCTAATTTGATTTCCCGCAATCGGGAAGCAATAGCAATGAATTACCTTCCCTACTAGGGAATAGTGTGGTTTGAGGTGAGTTGTAAACAGTGGTTTGACCGTACCATTTCTAGGTACGGTCAAGCGTCCTACAGGAATTTATAAAAATAGGCTAAATTGGTTGTATAGGTTGTTAAACAGAAAACACAAAAAGAATTTGTTCTGTTGTAGACAGACGAGAGGTTTTGATGCAGTTATTGGATATAAAGAATCCGGAGGCTAAATTAGCCTCTAATACCGATCACCAGAAAATTTTCGGCTTAAGAGAAACAGCATACCCGCGTCCGCAGTTACAGCGAGGGCACTGGCAAAGTCTAAACGGTCAGTGGAAGTTCGCTTTTGACGATGAGGGTCAATGCGTTCAACCTAGTGACATTAGAGAATGGACTCATTGTATAGAAGTTCCATTCGCTCCCGAATCTACCAAAAGCGGTATTGGTGATACAGGGTTTCACTCGAACTGCTGGTATGAGCGGGAATTTGACACGCCTGAAGGTGAAGGCAGATTGCTGTTGCACTTTGGGGCGGTGGACTATCGCGCTCGTGTCTGGGTTAACGGTCAATACATCGCTGAGCATGAAGGCGGACATAGCGCTTTCACCCTCGATATTACCTCAGTATTGAATGATAGCGGACGAACTTTGGTGACAGTTTGGGCGCAGGACGATCCTCTTGATCTCGCCAAGCCTCGGGGTAAGCAGGATTGGCAGTTAGAACCGCACGGTATTTGGTATCCTCGCACCACTGGTATTTGGCAGACAGTCTGGGTTGAACGTGTAGGTAAAACTTATATCGATCACATCCGCTGGGATCCAGACTTTGAGCGGTGGGAACTTGGTTGTTATGCCGCGATCGCAGGTGATGCGCCAGCGGGCATACAAATTAAGGTGAAACTGAGTGTTGGCGATCAAGTGCTGGCGAACGATACTTATGAAGTGTTCAACGGGGAAATTAGCCGCCGCATCGCCCTTGCCGACCCTGGTATCGACGACTACCGCAACGAATTGCTGTGGAGTCCTGAAAAGCCAACGCTAATCGATGCTGAAGTTCAGTTGTGGTATAAAGACCAACTGCTGGATGAGGTGAAATCTTACACGGCGATCCGGACGGTGAGTATACAGCGCGATCGCTTTATGCTTAACGGTCGTCCCTACTATTTGCGGCTGGTTCTCGATCAAGGCTACTGGCCAGATTCACTAATGACTGCACCCGATGATGAGGCGTTGCGACGAGATGTAGAACTCGTCAAAGCAATGGGCTTCAACGGAGTACGCAAGCACCAAAAAATTGAAGACCCCCGCTTTTTGTATTGGGCAGATGTGTTAGGGCTATTAGTATGGGAGGAGATGCCCAGTGCTTATCGCTTCACGCCTAAAGCAGTAGAACGCACGACGCGAGAGTGGGCTGAGGTGATCAAGCGGGATATTAGCCATCCGTGTATTGTGGCGTGGGTGCCGTTTAATGAATCTTGGGGAGTTCCGAATCTGGTCGAGACACCGGCTCACCGTAACTACGTCTTGGCAATGTATCACTTAACCAAGACTCTCGATCCGAGTCGCCCAGTGATCGGCAACGATGGCTGGGAAAGTACAGATACCGACATTCTCGCTATCCATGATTACGACACCACGCCGAACCACTTGGCAAAGCGTTATGGACCTGAAGTTAAAATCTCGGATTTGTTAGAGCGTCGTCGTCCCGGAGGGCGTATTCTCACACTTGACAACTATCCCCATCAGGGACAACCAGTGATGCTGACCGAGTTTGGTGGTATCGCCTATGCCCCTGCCGATCATCCCGAAGCGGAAAAAGCCTGGGGATATGAGCGCTGCTGGAATATCTCCGAGTTCCAAATTAAATACGCTGCTCTGCTCGAAACAGTCAATAATATTGATATGTTTAGCGGATTCTGTTACACACAGTTAACGGATACCTTCCAAGAAGCTAACGGGTTGTTGTACGCCGATCGCAGACCGAAAATTCCCCTTGAAGCGATCCGCGCTGCAAACCTTTCAGGAGATGGATTATGTACTCCCACAAGCTGTTAAAGCCAGATGGTCGCCACCTGACCTTATATAGCCGATACCCAATTACTGAGGACATCACAGCCACTAGTCCCAGTAACGATCCAGTGCGGGCAAATCCTCACCTGCGCTGGCATCCCTTGCGCGGCGAATGGGTTGCTTACGCGAGTCACCGTCAAGGGCGGACTTTCATGCCCCCCGCAGAATATAACCCCCTCGCACCTACCAGCAACCCTGAGTTTCCTACCGAACTTCCCCAAGGAAAGTATGACGTAGCGGTGTTCGAGAACCGCTTTCCCTCCATGACGCCTTTGGCGCACGATCCGCCAGCCACCATAGTGAAAACTCTGCCAGCGAATGGGGCGTGTGAGGTCGTGGTTTTTACCCAAGACCCTGATGCCTCCCTTGGTTCTTTGGCACTGGAACACTTAGATTTGCTGTTACAAGTTTGGGGCGATCGCACCCGCGTACTCGCAGCCAATCCCCAAATCCAGTACGTCCTACCTTTTGAAAACAAGGGTGTAGAGGTAGGCGTAACTTTGCACCATCCCCACGGGCAAATCTATGCCTATCCTTTCATACCACCAGTTCCAGCACGGATGTTGGAAATGCAACAGGCGTATTTCCGAGAACATCAGCGGGGTTTGCTGCAAGATTTGATTCAAAAGGAGATTTCTGACAACCAGCGGATTATTTATCAGGATGAGCATGCGATCGCCTTCGTCCCCGTGTGTGCTCGTTACCCCTATGAAGTTTGGATTGCTCCAAAACAGCCAGTTCCCACCTTTGTTGACTTGACAGTACAGCAACGCTGGGCACTTGCTCTCGCCTTAAAAACTGTCACTCTCAAGTATGACGGCTTGTGGAATCGCCCGTTTCCTTACTTGATGGCTTGGTTTCAAGCACCAACTGACGGTACGCATCCCGAAGCGCATTTACACGCTGAGTTTTATCCACCTTATCGCACGAGCGATCGGCTGAAGTATCTGGCGGGAACTGAACTCGCTGCGGGGATGTTTGCCAATGATGCTTTACCAGAAGAGAAGGCTTATGAGTTACAGGCTGTGGTTGTAAATCTGGAAATGCTAATTGCTAATTGCTAATTGCTATAGGATTCCTATTTGATTTTTGAAATACACGTAGGGTGTGTTAGAAGAGAGTAAGGCACCGTCCGAAGTACGCTTGTGCCGTACTGCTGCGTCCTCACACACCCTACAAATACTTATTTGTAAAATTCAAATCGGATCCCTATAATTGCCAATTGCCTGATTACAATTAGCAATTAGCAATTATCAATATTTATAAGTATATGAATGAAGAAGTTTCCACCAAGTTAGGATTAATTCGCCAAACTTTAGCTGAAACCGAGGCGCAGGGTGTACGTCTACGTGGTACAGACTGGTTTTCTTGGGTGACGGCTGGCGCTTCTAACACTGTGTTGCTGACTGCTGAAACTGGAGTGGCTGAAGTGTTGGTGACTGCCCAAGATGCTTGGGTATTGACGGATGAAATTGAAGCGCAACGTCTCCAGGATGAAGAAATACCAGCTAATTTCAAGTTATACGTCAACCCCTGGGCTGATGCTGGTGCCCGTGAGTCTTTTGTGCGTGATGCTACTTATGGAGGAAAGGTTGTGAGCGACCGCCCTATTCCTCATGTAGAGAAGCGATTACCTCAGTCTCTACAACATCATAAAAAGGTAATTATGTCAAGTGAGATAGAGCGATATCGCCAAGTGGGGCGGAAAGCAAGCGAAGCAATGACAGAGGTACTACAAGCCGCCAAGCCGACTTGGACAGAATATCAGTTAGCGGGTGTGGGTGCGGAGGCGTTGTGGGCAAGGGGGTTACATCCAGCGCTGACACTGGTAGCTGGTGAGAGACGTTTACCGCTATACCGTCATGCTACACCTAGCAGCGAGTTATTAGGACAGGAAGCGATGTTGGTGTTTTGCGCGAGAGGATATGGTTTGTATGCGAATCTTACTCGATTTGTCTGTTTTGGTACAAAGGCGGATGAACAAGCCGAATTGCACCGCCATGTCCGCGAAATAGAAGCCCAAGTTCTTAGTTTGTGCCAAAGTGGAACCACTCTCGACGCAGTTTATCACGCGCTAGCTCAGGCTTATGAACAGCACGGATTTCCCAATGCCATCCGCGAACATCATCAGGGAGGAACCACAGGATATCTGTCGCGAGAAATTGTGGCAAATCCATTCACAACGGATACTCTGGCAGAAAATATGGCTGTAGCCTGGAATCCTAGTTTACCTGGGGCAAAGATTGAAGATACTTTTGTCATTCTTCAGGATGGAAAGTTGGAAAATCTGACTTTCGATCTAAATTTTCCCAGTGTGGAGGTAGAAGGAAGGCTGCGTCCAGTGCCTTTACGCAATTAAAAATTAAAAATTATGGATTTTCAGCAAATATTTGGTAAAGTGCCTGAAACAGAAGCCAGTGCGCCTGGAAGAGTCAATTTACTTGGCGAACATACTGATTACAACGATGGTTTTGTTCTCCCGACTGCGATTCCCCAACACACGACGGTACAGTTAGGTTTTAGTAGCGATGGACAGCATCACTTTTACTCGGAAAATTTAGACGAGAAAGTGAGCATTTTAGAAACAAATCATCCGCCGTCTGGATTTGCAAGTTATATTTTTGGGTGTATCGAGGTTTTGAAAAAAGAGGGATACACTATACCACCGCTTTGTGTGTACGTCAATTCTACAGTACCGATAGGTTTAGGCTTATCTAGCAGTGCGGCGTTAGAAGTTGCAACACTCAGGGGAGTGCGATCACTCCTCAACCTCAAAGTCGATGATGTCCGGATCGCTCAACTTGGACAACAAGCGGAAATCCAGTATGCTGGCTTAAACTGTGGCATCATGGATCAAATGGCATCCAGTCTGGCTGACACTCACTCAATGCTATTTTTGGACACCCGCACCCTTGAACGTCGAGTCATACCTTTTCCAGAGAACACTGAAATCTTGGCGATCGATAGTGGTGTTGAACACAAGCTGGCGGCAGGTAGCGGATATAACCAGCGTCGGGCTGAGTGTGAGGAAGCGGCGCGGCGCTTAGGAGTGAAAGCCCTGAGAGACATCACCGATCCGCAAGTGGCAGAGACATTACCCGAACCGCTTCGCCGTCGTGTTCGACACGTCATCACTGAGGACAACCGAGTGCTTGAGGCTGTACAGTCGGTGTCAGCTAAACGCTTTGGTGAATTGATGAATGCTTCCCACGCTAGTCAACGCGACGATTATGAAGTTTCGGTGCCAGCAGTAGATACCCTAGTGGCAATATTGCAGCAAACGGACGGAGTATTCGGTGCACGTTTAACAGGTGGCGGTTTTGGGGGAGCAAGCGTCGCTTTGGTTGCAGATGAGGGGAAAGAGATCGCAACTCATGTCCTTAAACAGTATAATCAAGCAGGTTACAGCGGACGAATTTTAGTTCCCTCTACCGATTTTAGATTTTAATTTGTTGTTGATGGTTGATGGTTGATTGTTGATTGCCATTAACAATTAACAATTA
>CAZZXJ010000439.1:1020-5868 GCA_964657905.1 uncultured Stigonema sp. | reverse complement strand
ATTGTTGTTTGCCATGAACAATGAACAATCAACAATTAACCATTTCCCATTCGCTGCTAATTAATCGCCATAGCCTCTAGAGACTCTTGACGCACACGTCGCCCTGTAATGATCATCTTGACTCCACCAGCAGGCGCAAGCGTTACACCCCGCCGATGAGGATGTTCTGGTTGAGAATCTACCAGCGCTAGTTGATAGCGCGACAAGATATTTGCCAAGGCTAGCTTCATTTCAAACTGTGCTAAAGCATCACCAACACAGCGACGGACACCACCGCCAAACGGCATAAATTCATAGGGAGAAAATTGGCGTTCTAAAAAGCGCTCTGGCTTAAACTGCTTGGGTTGCGGATATAAATCCTCACGTTGATGAGTAAGATAAATACAGCCCACTACTACTGTACCAGGGTCTAACTGATGTCCTAAAAGTTCAACTCTTTCTTGCACTACCCGGGGAAAAGTCAACATCGCCACGGGATAAATCCGCAAAGTTTCATTACAAACAGCCGTGAGATAAGGTAGCCGGACAATGCTCATAGGATCTGGGGATTCTCCAAGAGTATCCAGTTCTTGGAGCAGTTTTTCCCGCACTTGTGGTGAATGATGAATCCAATACAATCCCCATGCGATCGCCGTTGCCGTGGTTTCATATCCAGCCACCAGCAGTGTCATCAATTCATCCCGCAACTCTTGATCGGTCATCGGTTTACCCTCTTCATCTCGAGCAGACATCAGTAATGAGAGGATATCGATCCGATCAGGCTCAGGTTTTTCCCGACGCTCAGCTATTTCTGCATAAAGCAATTCATCAATTTGCTGTCGTTGGCGCACAAACCTTCCCCAAGGACTCCAAGATCCTAAATCTTTCTGTAGGAAGGGGAAAAACAGAAAGCTCGAAGTCAGAGGCGAACGAAACATATCCGTCAGCAACAGTAGTAAACGCTTAAGTTTTTGGTAACGTTCTCCCTCGGACAAGCCAAAGACTGTCTGTAACATCACTTGCAGAGAGATGTCCTGCACGGCAGTCCGAGCTAAGAAGGGCACATTTTGTGGTATCTGACTAAAAGCCTTTTCCGTCAAATTACAGATTATTTGACCGTACGCTTGCATTCGCTCTCCATGAAACGGAGGCATCAACAGTTGTCGCCGCTGTTTGTGACCATCGCCTTCTAGCAACATGACTGAATGGTCCCCTACAAGGGGTTGCAAAATTCTGTTCTCATGACCTGGGGCGGTAAACTTCTTGCGATCATTGGTTAAAATTTTCTGAATTGCTTGGGGGTGCTGTACGAATATGAAGGGTTCCCTACTAACTATTTCAGCAGTGAAAATGTCAGGATATTGCTGTGCTCCACCTTCCATATATCCTACAGGGTCACCTACCCATTGGAGCCTCTGGAGAAAATTAGGCTTTTTGAGAGGATTGGGTAATTGCATCTGATTTTTCATAAGAAATTCCTAAACTCTTGCAAATACAATAGCGGCTTCTAGCTTCTATAGCGATCCTAAATGATTCGTGAGAGCAGAGAAACTTCGCACTCATTTACCGGGTTTCTGAAGTTGCATGATTGTGGGAGGATTTCATAATTGTAGGGTGGGCTATGCCGCACATTATGTATGGGTAGTGGTGGGCAGTGCTACTAAAGTTAACACTAGTACAAGACGGCGGAAATAAAGCTACCATTCAAAATCAGCTAAAGGTTTACATCATAAGCTTTTATAATTTTCAATTTTTAATTTTTAATTTTTAATTCCAAGGGAGCGGGATCACTTCCATGCAGGGGTCACAAAGCAAGGGTTATACTCTGTTTAAAAAGAGCTTTTACACCTGAGTTTTAAAATTGTCCTTACTTCAATGACTCTTAACTTTCGCTTTGCTATAGTTAGCGACTTACACATTGCGCTTCCCCACACAATCTGGAACCATCCCGACCGGTTTCATCTTGTGGAAGTCAGTATCCCAGCCTTTGAAAGTGTACTAGAAAATTTAACACAACTTGATTTAGATTTTCTTTTGCTTCCAGGAGACTTAACCCAGCATGGTGAACCGGATAATCATATCTGGTTGCAAAAACGCCTATCCCAACTACCTTTCCCAGTTTACGTTGTTCCAGGCAATCATGACGTTCCTGTCCCAACGGCAGATGAGCAATCAATTGCTTTCAGTGATTTTCCGCAGTATTACCGTAACTTTGGCTACAATGACTCCGACCAACTTTACTACACTTGTCAGTTACTGCCAGGAGTTAGACTGATTGGTTTGAATTCTAACTATTTTAATGAACAGGGACAGCAAATAGGGCGTTTGGATACCAAACAGCTAAAGTGGTTAGAAGAGGTGCTCGTGTCAGCTAGTCATGAATTGGTGCTGGTAATGGTGCATCATAATGTTGTCGAGCATTTGCCTGATCAATCACGCCACCCAATGGCAAATCGCTACATGTTGGAAAATGCACCCGAACTATTGCAGGTGCTACGACACTACGGAGTTAGGTTAATATTCACAGGACACCTGCATGTTCAGGATGTTGCATACTCAGAGGGAGTATACGATATCACGACAGGTTCTTTAGTGAGCTATCCTCATCCTTATCGTGTGCTAGAGTTTCATCAGGATAACCACGGCAGGGAATGGTTACAACTTTTATCCCATAGAGTGGAATCAGTACCTGATTTCCCCAACTTGCAACAAACCTCGCGACAGTGGATGGGCGATCACAGTTTTCCCTTTGTAGTCAAGTTGCTGACTCTACCTCCTTTAAACTTACCATTGGCAAAGGCACAAGAACTAGCTCCCCTGATGCGGGATTTCTGGGCAAATATTGCTGATGGAGATGCCCTGCTTAACTATACCCACTTTCCAAAAGAAGTGGGTCGCTACTTTGAGAAATATGGCGCCATCTCTCAGAGTGGCACACCCTGCTTGATTGATAACAATACGACACTACTGCTTTAGGGGAGTGGGAATTGCTAATTGCTAATTGTTGATTAGCGATTAGCCATTAGCCAATGATCGGCAAATTCCAAATACAGAAGTGTAATTGTGGAGGAAGGTACTACCACCAACAGGGCCGATTTCGCCATCGCAGAAAAAGCCTGTCAAGGGGATATTGTTGAGGTAGCGCCTAAATAGTTGAGAATCAAAGTTGGGTTTTTTGTAAAGTCCTTCGCCTCGCCCCACACAGGAAAACATCAACGCACCAAAGGTAGCGGCTTCGGAAACTTGTTGTTTTTGATACCGCATGAGAAGAAATTCCAAGTCTTCAGCAGAGGCTTGGGCGTCACGCAGATGGAATTGTAGGCGCTGTCCGGGGCGGACGTAATCAGTGATGGCAATTGCTCCTGCGGATGGGTCTACTCCAAGGATGCTGCGAATTAAAAAGTCTCCTTGGTGCAAATCTTGCTTAAATTCATCCATTGCCATACCAACAGACAAAGAGTTCTGTGCCAGCATCCTTTCTTCTTCGCCAAGACTGGCAATCAAATCTCGCAACACAATCAACGGCACTTGTTCATCCAGTTCCAAGATGATATTGCGATCGCCTTTTGTCACTAGAAGTGGCTTGCCAATTGGTCTACATCCTTGTGCGACAATTGTTTCTACAACAATATTGCCACTCAAAGCGACACCAACCGTTCCCTCTCGATACAGGTGGTCATTATAAAATAAGGAACCACGACTTCCCATACCACCACCGCTTGAGAGTCCTCCTACTGTCACCGATCCGGGATAAGCAAAATCCAGCCCTTGCAATAGGTCGCCGGTTCCAGAGGATAAAGGACTAGATAGCAAGACGAACTGGGGTATAGGTGACGGTGGCACACCTATCAAATCAATCCACGCATCTGGTGGACTATCCAAATCTGGTAATTCTTCTGCAACAATATGAAAGGGTTGAACATTTACACCTGGCAGGTGCGCCAAAGTCAGACTAAGAGCTGGTTCTGCTTCCAGTTCTTGGGTTTGTCCCCACGGACTCGTGCCGATTACACCGCCACCACTACAGCCTATTAACACAGGTACTGAAAGTCGCTCTGCAAGCAAAGGTAACAGTCGGGAATACTCGCTCGTAAAAGCAGACGAAATAAATACTAGCCCTAGATCAGCAGGTGCTGCTAACGTCGTGGTAGCTTGTTGTACCACATCTGCAACAGCTGCTTCCAAAGAAGGACGGGTTGACAGGGCGTTCGCCCATTGCATTTGGTCTGCCATGAATTTTAGGCTCGATCTCGGCTAGTAGTTTTTGATTTTTTATTTTGGGGAACATTAATGGCATCCTATACGAATTAACACCACTCCTTTATCTCTCCATTGCTTGACGTTTGTGTAGCCCTAATCTACTACATGCATCTAAATATATTGTATAATTTTACTTTTATAAGTAAACAAGCGTAAATAAACATAATTGGGGCATTGGGAATAGGGCATGGGGCATGCCCCATGCCCCATAAAAATGAGTGATGGTACATGAGGATAAATACTCATGTGGCAGTTGAGTGGATAGAATGGTGATAGATAGTGCAAAAAGGACATTTTTGAACTTTTTCTATACTAGTATTAACAACACACAACAAGACTAAGGCAATGACCAACATCCAAAACATCCAAGACAAAATCCAACAAGAGCTTGAAGAGGCTCGTGCTGTCTGTGATATTTCAGGTAGTAACTCTGCCGAATGTGCTGCAGCTTGGGATGCAGTGGAAGAACTGCAAGCAGAAGCTTCTCACCAGAAGCAATCCAAGCCCAAAAACTCCCTAGAGCAGTACTGTGATGCCAACCCAGGTGCTGATGAGTGCAGGGTTTACGAAGACTAGAAAATATTAAGGTGTCAGGGAATTAAAAATTAA
>CAZZXJ010000439.1:360-1010 GCA_964657905.1 uncultured Stigonema sp. | reverse complement strand
TACACCCCACCCCCTAGACCCCTATTGATAAAAGTTATGGACAATGAAGTCTGGTTTCGCCCCCTAGTCTGGATGGACTACCGACTGGGGATGTTATTCACTGTTATTATTCCCCTAATTTTACTAGTTTGGGCTTTTGTGCAAAAATCTGAAGCGATCCAACGCTTGTTAATTATTTACTGGCGAGTATCGAGTTTACTGGCGATCACAGTCTACTTAATGATCGCCCAGTTCCCAATAGGTTTTATCTCAGGATTAATGGCTCGGATACTGATTCCCATTTCCCTATGGTTTTGGGTGGATCTCAACGATGAAATTGAGTATCAGTCCACCGGACCTTTGAAGCTGACTTTCACCGCTTGGCGTTGGGCTACAACTTTTTATTGTACTTTGGGCGTACTCGCTTCTGTACCTTTTTTGGGTTGTGCTTTTTCTGGAAATGGAACCCCTACTTCCTACTGTCGCGTCTGGTTCGAGCCGCCGTTACTCTTTAAAGAATATTTCCATCCCAATAGCAAGCCAGGTTTCCTCGGCTTTCTAGGCATCGTTGGTTTAGGAATTTATGTGCTTTGCTTAAGTTACTTTGTTCTAGTAAAGCTAGGCAAGCAGGGACGCTCAGCTACACAATAATATGCTAATGGCTAATAGCT
>CAZZXJ010000439.1:0-350 GCA_964657905.1 uncultured Stigonema sp. | reverse complement strand
CAATTAACAATTAGCAATTAACAATGAATAATTCTATTGGCAAGCGGTTGGAACAATATACAGCCAAACACCCCCAAGAAGTCTTAATTGTAAAGGTAGAAATTGCAGGTGAGCAAGACCAAATTGCTATATTCAAAGGCTTTTCCAGTTCTTTGATGCGCCCAACTGCGTTTGATCCCGATGTGCCTGTGCTATCAGATGAGGCGAAAATTATCACAGTTGACCGAGTAGCCAGTCCTTACAATCCTGAAGCACCCCATTATATCCAACAAGGGCTTTCTTGGGAAACTATGCAAGCCTTGTTATCAGAAGTGGGAGTGTAGTCAGAAGTCAGGAGTCAGGAGTCAGGA
>CAZZXJ010000438.1:0-5871 GCA_964657905.1 uncultured Stigonema sp. | reverse complement strand
AATTACGAATTACGAATTATTCGGTCACTAAGAGGCAGGGGCTTGAAACCCTTATGTACGCTTAATTCCAAATTTATCCCTGCTCCCCTGCCTCTTTGGTCAGGGAGCAAAAATTCAAGCGTCTTTTAAAACAGATTCAAGTTTTTACACAAGGGGTTTTGATTATTCTGAGGGCTTATCAAGGCTTTGAGACTTGGACTTGTGGGTTACGCGATCGCTCTTGTGGCTTTAGTAGTTTTTTGGTTTGCTATGCCCGCAACCAAAGCCCCCTTGGGGGGAATTAAAAATTAAAAATTAAAAAAGAAGATATTAATTTTTAATTGGAGCGAAGCAAATGATTGTTCTGAGATACATTGTTATTGGGCTGACCTATATAGGTTTGGGTTTAGGGTATATACCTGGTTTGCGCATGAATCGAGCTAGTATTGCTCTGGTTGGCGCATCGTTGCTGATAGCATTGGGGGTTTTAGACCTTAAAGAAGCATGGGGAGCGATCGATTATCAAACGCTGATTTTTCTGTTCAGTATGATGGTGATCAGCGCCAACTTGGCTTACTCTGGTTTTTTCCAACTAGTGCTTGATAAAGTCGTACACTATATCCGTAGTCCTTTTGGTTTGCTGATTGTTTTAACTTTTGGTAGTGGGATTCTCTCAGCTTTTTTTCTGAATGATACCATTGCCCTAATTCTTACTCCCTTGACCCTAGGCTTAACCCAAGCCTTTAGCCTCAATCCCATTCCTTACTTACTTGCCTTGGCGGGAGCAACCAATCTTGGTTCAGTAGCGACATTGAGTGGTAATCCTCAAAATATCCTCATTGGTTCCTTTTCTGGCATTAGCTATCTTGACTTTGCCAAAGCTTTAACTCCTATTGCACTAGTAAGTCTGTTGATTCAGATAGGGTTGCTATGGTGGCTGTACCCTGACATCCGTTCTACTAAATCTTGTCTAAGTGGAGAACCTTTGCGCTATCGTGTATTCAAACCGCTACTGACTAAGAGCCTCTTGATAACCGGAGGATTGCTGATTGCATTCTTAATTGGCATACCCCCAGCCCAAGCAACATTAGTAGCAGCTGGAATACTCTTTATCACTCGGCGAATCAAACCACAGCGAGTCTTAAATAAGGTGGACTGGGACTTACTGGTGATGTTTTCTGGACTGTTTATTGTCACGGCTGGAGTGGAAAAATTAGGAATATTGAATTTATTTGGCGGTTTAGTTCATACTCCTTTGAGCATATTAGGAGTAACTGCTCTCCTCTCAAATTTAGTTTCCAACGTCCCGGCAGTATTGCTACTGCAACATTTAATTCCTCATCCAGATACAAAAACTTGGTTACTATTAGCAGCCGGGTCTACCTTGGCTGGTAATCTAACGTTATTAGGTTCAGTTGCTAATTTAATTGTGGCTGAAGCTGTCTCCAAACTCGGCTATCAGTTGTCATTTTGGGAACATTTACGTTTTGGTCTACCGCTGAGTGTTCTGACTCTCATCCTCGCCTATTGGTGGATTTAGCCTCTCGTTGTTGACAATCGCGCTGTATACGTGGGTAAGATTATCGACCTGACTTGAAGTATTAATTGATGGTGTATGGTAGACACATGGTAGTGTATGCTGAATTGTCTGCCATACTTTAGAAAACTGTATGCCATACAGATGGTAGTGTATGCTCAACTGTATGGCATACATATGGTAATGTATGGTTTATTAAACAGTAGAGTTCGGGTTTTGCATCGTCATAGAAAATGACTAGATTCCTATATGACCGTTTCGCCAAGGACTATTTCCAAGAATTATTATCACCACTAGGTTCAGTAGAAACAAGTAAAGATGTTACTGGGGAAGTACGAGAAATTGATATTTACTTTGCACCATCGGCGTCACCCAAAATCTATAAAGAAACCTTGGGTTTATTAGGGAGATTTGCTGATAGAAAAGCACTAATAGAACGCCAGTCGCTCATGGGGGAAACCCCCAAGACCGCGCTGGCTCACCTTTCCGTAATGCGGTAACAGCGTCAGAAATTCGCAGTTGTATGGGTAAGTTATTTGATACTTGTGCCTGTTTAGAACGTGAAGCTAAACGTAATGATATAAAATTATCAGAAGATTCTTTGCCAAAGTTATGGATTCTCTCGCCAACAGCTTCTCAAGAATAGCACCTATAGCAGTTCTCATATGAATGAAGTACACCCAACTAAAAAAGGAGTCAGGAGCCAAGAGCCAGAATAGGGAGTTATCCTGACTCCTGACTCGTGACTACCGCTCACAGGTGTACTGCAAGCAATTAAGAACCGCTATATATTTGATCACCTTGATACATGGCTTCTCCAGTCCGGACAAGAAGTCCGCTTCCGTGCCTTTGCTTTAGACCCCGATAACCCCAGCTTTGTCCCACAAGACGGGAATGCTGATGGCATTTTGACATTGCTTGAAGGCAGCGATCCATCTGTGACTTACACCGTCTCCAGTTTACCAGATGGCGCAACCTTTGACCCAGTCACAGCGCTGTTCGATTGGAAACCTGGTTATGGAAATGCTGGGAAATACAACGTTACTTTTACTGATACCGATGATGGAAATGGTACAGGCGTAGATAAATCCACCTCCAATACCGTTCCAAGTACCGTACTTCACACCAATCGCCATCTATATATAGCAGTCCTAAATGAAAGGAATGCTTTGACTGATTTGAAAATGGCAATGCGCGTGATTACAAGGTTATGGGTGGTATAACAGAGAGTGTATCGTTGTCGATATGAGCAGGTGTTTGTCTGCAAGCGTAACCAAGGAGTAACGTCATGGGATATGAGTCTATCCAAAACCATGGTATTATTGGAAACACATATACAACTGCTTTGGTGGGGCTGAACGGGGCGATCGACTGGTTTTGTTTTCCGAGTCATGACTCGCCTAGCGTCTTTGCGGCGCTGCTTGATGCTGACAAAGGCGGACATTTCAAGATTTCACCCATAATACCCGATGTGACTCATAAGCAGTTGTACTGGCCTGAAACCAATGTCCTGGTAACCCGTTTCATGACACCAGATGGGGTCAGTGAAATCACGGATTTTATGCCTGTAGGCATGAAAGTGCAAGAGTATGGCTATCAGTGGTTAGTCAGACGTGTCAGGGTGATCCGGGGCTGCATGGATTTTAGTATAGAATGCCGTCCCGCTTTTAACTACGCCCGAGATGAACACCAAACAACGATCAGTTCTTTTGGTGCAGTCTTTCACTCGAAAGGGCTCAACCTTGAACTCTCTACAGATATCCCATTACAGCAATCAGGCAGCGGGGTTGAAGCCAAGTTTACCCTTCACTCAGGAGAGACAGGGGCGTTTGTGCTACGGGAAACCTCTCCAGAGGGTGGTTATGGACTTCCCCTCACTGAGTTACAAGCGGATGATTTGTTCAAGCGTACTGTTGAGTACTGGCGTCACTGGATTGGGCAATGCACTTACAGAGGTCGATGGCGCGAGATCGTCCACCGCTCCGCGTTGGTGTTGAAGCTGCTTACCTACGAGCCGACCGGGGCGATCATTGCATCGCCGACCTGTAGTCTGCCGGAAAAAATGGGCGGTCAACGCAACTGGGACTACCGCTACACCTGGATACGAGATGCAGCTTTCACGGTTTATGCTCTGCTGAAGCTTGGTTTCACTGACGAGGCGAGCCAGTTTATGAATTGGATAGATTGCCGTTGCCACGAGCGAAACCCGGACGGTTCTCTGCAAACTATGTATGGGATTGACGGACGTCACGACCTAGAAGAGGAAATCTTAGACCATCTTGAGGGTTACAAAGGTTCGAGTCCTGTCCGCATCGGCAATGCTGCCTACAAACAGTTACAACTGGATATTTGTGGCGAGTTGATGGACTCGGTGTATCTCTACAACAAGTATGGATCGGCGATCTCTTATGATATGTGGACAGAACTGCGTGATCTGATCAACTGGGTTTGTGACAACTGGCAGCAGGAAGACCAAGGTATATGGGAAGTGCGTGGCAAAGAACAACCCTTCGTATACTCGAAACTCATGTGCTGGGTAGCAGTGGATCGCGGCTTGCGTTTAGCTGACAAACGGTCATTTCCAGCAGATCGGCAGCGGTGGGTTCTGGTTAGAGACCAAATCTATGAGGAGATCATGGCTCAGGGATGGAATGCCTCACGTCAGGCTTTTGTGCAATATTACGGTAGTGCCTCCCTAGATGCTTCTAACTTAATGATGCCCTTGGTATTCTTCCTCTCCCCTACAGATCCCCGAATGCTGAAGACTATCGATGCCATCAATAAATCTCCCGACCAAGGAGGGTTGGTCTTCAATAGTCTGGTGTACCGATACAACGTGGAAGAAACGTCCGATGGTTTGACAGGAGAGGAGGGAACCTTCAATATTTGCACGTTTTGGCTGGTTGAAGCACTAGCCCGCGCCGGAAAAGTCGATAGCGCCCGACTTGATGAAGCGCGACTGATGTTTGAAGAGATGTTAGGTCATGCTAACCATCTGGGGCTTTATGGCGAGGAAACGGATCTCAGTGGCAAAACGTTAGGAAATTTTCCCCTGGCTTTAACGCATCTGGGGTTGATCAGTGCGGCATATAACCTAAATCGATCGCTCGACGCTAGAGGTTAAAATGATCAAAAGGGTGTAGGGGGTAGGGTGTAGGGTGTGGGGAACCCCATACATAAATGCAGGGGTTTCGAGCATGGACGTCGTATATATGAGCGCTTATATGAGCGCTATGCGTCTCGAAATACATTTTTTTCTTTTTTTTCATACATAAATGTCGGGGCTTGTACCATGCATGGGTGTGGTTTGGTTTGGTTTGGTTTTTTCTTCCCCTACACCCCACACCCCGTTTTCGGTCAACCAAACAAAGCTTTAGCTAATTTCAAAAGAAGCCCCATACTGTACCGCTTGCGGTCAGTATGGGGTACGTCACGTTTGTGTTTTAATAACGTGGATGCCGATCATCTCTGGCATCGTTGTTGATCGCCCTCTTGATAAAGTAAGTTGCTTTGTCAACGTGATATTCCGCTCTGCGTCGCCACCCTCCTGCATAGCGGTTATTCTCCGTTTGGGATAAGTCTTGGTGTGCGCTACCCAAGAGTCTCAGGACTTGATGCAATCGACCAGCGCGATTTATTGACACATCAACTTGCGGGTTGTCATTCATGTCCTTGTGATCCAGAATCGCCGCATGATCAATCTCCTTGATCGCTGCATCAATCTCATAGTCCGCCGCTTGCGTGTCCCTCATCACGTTACGTTCGTCGCGTGCGTTAAGCAGGCGATCCGCTTTGCGGAGGTCGCTACGTGCGTGGAGATAAGCTGGATGGCTGCCTGGAGTATCTGCCCTCGCTATACTGTGACCGATTGACATCGTCAGTAGTGCGGTGAGGATGCCAAAGGAACTAATCTTTCGTATCTGATGCTTATCCATTTTTTTATCCTAGATGTAAATTTGGGAATTTATTGATGTTCAACTAAGGGTGTTGTTTGATGAAGTCATACCCAGTTGCGGGACTGAAAATTGCCATCAATCTAAACAAATAGGTTGGCAAAAAATCACCAGAGCTACTATATTGGAGCGCAGCTTGGCATCAGCATTAATATCAGACAATGAAAGGTGAAATACCTACGCCTTTGGGCAAGGTCGGCGTAGTTAGTCCACTTTGCTTGGTAAATTAGACTGTCTTTAAGACCTCATTAGTCAGAAAAAGGTTCAATTGTTTAGTATTTTCATACTGGCTTGCTCAGCCAGGAAATTTGATACCACGACGTCCGCTATACTAGAAGTTAAAAGTTGGGAGCATCCCCTGAAGGCGAATCGCCCTCAGACTCTTATGTCTGGGGCTACACA
>CAZZXJ010000437.1:5296-5898 GCA_964657905.1 uncultured Stigonema sp. | reverse complement strand
AGCGCGATCGCCAGCTACGTAAAGGAAGTTGCTGCTGCTGCTGGCTTGGATAAAAAAGCCGCCTATAACCTCCGGCTAGCAGTAGACGAAATCGCCACCAACATTATTCTTCACGGCTATGAAGAAGCAGGACAGCAAGGCTTAATAAAGTTGCAAGCCGATATCAACGAGCAAGCTTTAACCTTTTACATCGAGGATACTGGTGCAGCTTTCAACCCCATGCAGAAATTGAGTGTGGAAGAGGAGCTAATAAAGCTGCCAATCGAACAGCGACCTATTGGTAAACTGGGAGTGTATCTAGCAATTGAGGGTGTCGATAAGTTCTTCTATGAGCGAGTTGAAGACCGGAATCGAAACATCTTCGTTGTAAATCGATGATTTTTTGCTAATGGTTGATAGCTAAAAGTTGTTTTATAAAGTGAATCTTAAATGCGTAGGTGCCTTAACTCCCAAATGGTGCATTAAAAAAGGTACGTAGTTGCGCTTTAGCGCTAAAGCGCAACTACGTACCTAATATAATTAGCAATTATAGGAATCCTAAATCATTCATGAAAAATTTTAAATAGTGTAGGGTGGGCACTGCCCACCAGATCCGGGTTTTG
>CAZZXJ010000437.1:0-5286 GCA_964657905.1 uncultured Stigonema sp. | reverse complement strand
CCCACCCTACGTATATTTCAAAAATCAAATATGATTCCTATAGCAACTCAATATTCAGATGATTCAAATTAGCTTAAAAAAACTTATTTCTAAAAAAGAAGTCACCTCTATCATTAAAAATTATAACAATGTAGACACTCCTATAAATATCTTAGATGCAGATGGCAAATTACTATTTGGTGAGAAAATAGAGAATCCAGGGGGTAAATATCTTGTAGAGCTTGGCGGTGAGGTAGTTGGAGCGGTCATCGGCGGGGAGAAGGCTTCTTTTGTAGCATCTCTACTCAGTCATTTAGCAACTCAAGAAGTTGAGAAAAAATCACTAACAAGTGAACTCCTAGATAAATATCGAGAAATTAGCCTGCTTTACAAGCTTTCCGAAAATCTATCTGGCAACTTAGAAATACAAAAAGTTGCAGAATTAGTCATTGAGGAGGCTCGGAAACTCATAAAAGCAACGAGTGCATCAGTTATGTTGCTGAATAAAGAGCTAGAAAAGCTGGAAATAGTCGTAACATTTGGTACAGGCTACAACCCACAAACAACTATAGAACCTAATAAAGGCATAATTGGCAGTGTGGTTCAGACAGGAAGGGCAGAAATTGTCAACGATGTATTGTCTGACCCCAGGTATGTTGAGAGTGAGAATCAAATCGGCTCCCTAATTTGCGCCCCTCTGAAGATTAGAGATCAGGTGATTGGCGTGATTAACCTCAGTAGTCAGTCACCTATTGAATATACATCAGCCGACCTTAAACTGCTCACCACATTAGCTTCACAGGCTGCTTCTGCAATTGAAAATGCCATTCGCCATCAAAACCAGATCAAAGAGGCAATGGCTCGCACTGAACTAGAAAAAGGACGGCAAATTCAGACAGATTTTCTACCCGACCAAATACTACAGGTGCCAGATTGGGAGATCGCTGCTTTCTTCCAGCCAGCCCGTCAAGTTGCCGGAGATTTCTATGATGCCTTCATGCTTCCCGATGGCTGTGTAGGGCTAGTTATTGCTGATGTGTGCGACAAAGGCGTAGGTGCAGCGCTGTTTATGGCTCTTTTCCGCAGTTTCATCCGTGTCTTTTCTGGTCAAACCTCCTTGCAGGGATTGACCATCCTTAGCAACGAACTATCTACCACTCGGACAGAAGAAATCAACATCACCCAAATCCACGCCCTCAAAGCTGTTGAACTTACCAACAACTACGTCGCCCAAAATCATAGCAACCTGAATATGTTTGCCACACTCTTTTTTGGTGTGCTAGATCCAGCCACTGGTTTGCTAGCCTACGTGAATGGCGGACATGAACCTTTAGCTATCCTCGGTCCTGCTGGTGTGAGGCAACGTCTCATGCCTACTGGCCCTGCTGTGGGTATGCTACCCAATATGAATTTTAAGATTCAGCAGGTGTACCTCCAACCGGGTGACATGCTCCTAGGCTACACCGATGGTGTTACTGATGCTCGCTGCCCAAGCGGTCAGTTCTTTACTGAGAAGAAATTACTATCTTTATTAGAAGAACCAGCAGAGTCGGCGACGGCTTTGATAGAGCGGATAAAAGAGAGTGCGATCGCTCACATTGCGAATGCCGCTCAATACGACGATATTACGATGTTAGCCGTACAACGGACTCCAAGAGGATAGTGCAATGAGTCTTGACACTTGGGTAAGAAGAAGTTGGCGTCAGACACGGAGCAAATATCAGCAACAATGGCAACCCCGTCGCTTAATTCCCTATTTGCTGATCGGTAGCAGCATTTTTGCAGTGGGAGCAATAAGCATTACTAGTTATCAGTTTCTTCGCAACCTCATCCTCCTCAGCTTGAAGTCAAATGCACAACTGCAAGTGCAGATAGCAGTCGCTAAAGTTGATGATTGGCTCGCCACTTGGGAGGCAGAAGTGGAAACAATCGCCAATGCCCCTGAAGTCCGGTCAATGAAATGGGCAACAGCAAAACCCTACTTGCAAATAGAGCAAAAGCGGCTGACAGATTTTTCGTTTGCGATGGCAAATCTTGATGGCTCCTTCTATGCGGTTACTCCGGTTAAGAACCAAAAAAATGTAAGCGATCGCCATTACTTTCAACGGGCAGTAGCAGGAGATGTCTTTGTCGATAATCCTCTGGTTTCACGCACAACGGGGAAGCTCGGAGTGAATATTACAGCCCCGATCTTTTCGTTTCCCGCTTTTAATCGCAGTTGGCTCTCAACAGAAAACGCCGCCATTGTGACCTGTAATCGAGAAGAGTTGAAACTGACGAACGATCTACAAGCTAAACCCAAACCTATTGGCGTACTGGTAGGTTCGATTTCTATAGACCGGATTTCAAAGGTTCTTGAGTCAATCGACAAAAATGCCAGCGATCGCATCTACGCATTTGCCCTCGACTCTCAAAACAAACCTATCCTTGATCGCCACTACAAATCGATTCACATACCGCAGGAAAGGATAAACTCCTATTTGCAGGATATTAGTAGAAATACTGACAAGTGCAAAGCAGATGTACGCAGTGTGAAAATAGAAGGTTACGAAGTTTATGTAGCTTATGCTCACCTGAAAAGAGCAGATTGGTCCATTGCCTTGGTTATTCCCAAATCTAATTTTGAGCGAAAACTAGATTCTCTTAACCGTCTAGCTTTTGTGTTGGCAATAGTCTTGGTCGTGGCAACTCTAATTGCCATCCAGCAGTTCCAATCCTTTGCTCACACCCGCGCCCAAGCTCAACAGTTAGCAACCACCTCGACTCAATTGCAGGATGCCCTTGGCTACGTAAACGCCATCATTAAGAGCCTAGCAGATGCCTTGCTCGTTGTAGACTCAGAAGGCAAAATTGCCCAAGTGAATCCGGCCTTGCTCCACCTATTCGATTTGAAAGATGCCAATTTAGTTGGTCAAGACTGTCAAGCAGTGTTTCCAAGTGCGATCTCATACCTGTTAACCCAGACCAAGAAGAACACCGAAAAAGTTTTCAACGCCGAAGTAGAGTTAGCTCATCAACGGATTGGTGCAGCTATTGCCACTGCCATTCTCAAAGACTCCGACCCCACTGTCGAAGGAGAAAATCTTTTGATTGGCTGGGTGATCCTGATCCGAGATATTACTTTCGAGAAAGAAGTAGACCGAATGAAGACGGACTTTATCTCCACCGTTTCCCACGAACTGCGGACTCCTCTAACTTCAGTGATTGGATTTGCCAAGTTAATCAAGAAAAAACTGGAAGAAACCGTATTCCCCTTAGTAACGACAGACAATAAAAAAGTCCAGCGCTCAGTCCAGCAAGTGTCAGATAACATCAACATTATCGTCGAAGAGGGGGAGCGGCTGAAAAATCTGATCAACGATGTCCTCGATCTTGCCAAGATGGAAGCAGGTAAGGTGGATTGGCAGATGAATCCTCTGTCTGTTAAAGAACTTCTAGAACGGGCGATCGCTGCTACCTCCGCCTTGTTTGAACAGAAAAAGCTGGAACTCATTCAGGAAATTGAACCGGGATTACCAGAAGTGATTGGCGATCGCGATCGCCTAATCCAAGTCGTAATTAATCTTATTTCCAATGCAGTCAAATTTACAGACCAAGGTTATATTATCTGTAGAGCAAAGCGGACTGGTCAAGAAATTACAGTCAGTATCATTGACAGCGGCATGGGGATTGCCAAAGAAGACGAGCCAAAGGTGTTTGAAAAATTCAAACAGGTAGGCGACACCCTCACCGACAAACCCAAAGGCACCGGCTTAGGGCTGCCGATTTGTAAAGAAATTGTGGAACATCACGGTGGTCGGATTTGGGTTGAAAGCGAACTTGGTCAAGGCAGTAACTTCTCGTTCACCTTACCCAACCTGATTGAGTCTCAGTCAGGGAGCAAAACAATAGATGTAGAGACGCTCCTCGATCAACTGCAATTGCCACATATCAAGCCCACCAACTCTACTGAAGGTCAAAAAACCATTCTGGTTGTGGATGATGAAGCCCCAATTCGGGAACTCCTCAGGCAGAATCTCAGTGCAGAAGGGTACATAGTTAAGGAAGCAAAAGATGGTCTAGAGGCAATCCTACAAGTCAAGCTTGAACTTCCTGACCTAGTGATCTTGGACGTAACGATGCCCAAAATGAATGGGTTTGAGACTGCTGTAGTTCTGAAAAATGACCTGCAAAGCATGGACATTCCCATTATGATTTTATCTGTCGTCGAAGACCAAAAGCGGGGTTATGCCCTCGGTGTTGATCGGTATCTTACCAAACCCATTAACCCTGAAGAATTGCTTAAAGAAGTTGCCGACCTCACCTCTCAAGGTAGATCCAAGAAAAAAGTTTTGATTGTGGATGAAAATGTGCCGGCAGCTAAGACAATTACCCAAGCAATACAGGTAAGAGGGTTTGATACTTTTGAAGCCCTGAATGGTCAGGATAGCATCGAAAAAGCGGTTGCGATTAAACCCGATCTGATTGTTGTTGATTCCATAATTTCAGAGCAACACAACTTAATTAATACATTGCGAATTGAAAAAGGTTTGGAAAACATCTTCTTTCTTTTGTTATTAAAGCAAAAAACAAATGACAGCCATTAGTTAGAAAAAGTTACTTACCCAAAAATAAATCTTTTTACTTGTGAAGGAAATTATGACAAAAAAAATATTAATTGCAGATGACGAATCTCACATCAGGCTCTTGATGGAGCAAGCACTTGAGGATCTTGAAGACGAGGGGGTAGAGTTACTAACTGCGAAAAATGGAGAGGATGCTTTGGAACAAATTAAGTCCGCTCACCCTAACCTCGTCTTCCTGGATGTGATGATGCCGAAAATGAGCGGTTTTGATGTTTGCCATCAAGTTAAGAAAGTTCTTGGGATGAACGACATTTATATTATTATGCTAACTGCTAAGGGACAGGAGTTTGATAAACAGAAAGGGGAAGAGGTAGGGGCAGATTTATACCTAACCAAACCTTTCGATCCTGATGAAGTGTTATCAAAGTCGCAAGAAATTTTAGCAAGGAAAACAAAATTAACTGAAGAAACTTAAGCTTGGGTGCATCTCACTTTTGTAAAAATATCCCTAGCCCTAGCGATTTCTAATCGCTAGGTATATTTGCAAAGGTGAGATGCTCCCCTTAGGCTTGGCTTTGGGATTAATCGGTTTACGATTCATCACTGGTCGCTAAAATACAAATTTCGCTCCCATTGCACTCGCGATCGCCTCGGCTGTGCTGGTTGATTTTATCCAGTAATATTTTTACATGGGAGCGCTTACCCTGCTTTATTTCCGGCGACGTGTGCTAGCTAAATTGAA
>CAZZXJ010000436.1:0-5908 GCA_964657905.1 uncultured Stigonema sp. | reverse complement strand
CTACAGGAGGGTTTCCCTCCGCAGGCGACTGGCGTCATGGGGCTACTGGTACAGTTCTCTAGCATGATGTCCATTGCTCATTTTTTTGAGATGGGGCATTGATCCAAGGTTCGCGTGGTATTAGGAATTGATAGAAAAATTCCATGCCCCATGCCCCATTAGCTACTTTTAGAAGCAAACTGAGTCCTGGGATCTGGCATAAAGCTGTATCTCAGGTAAAGCCCCGCCCCTACGAAGAGGATAATCAACAACGTACCAATACCAAGGGGACTGGGAAGCCAGAAAACCGCTTCTATATGGTTTAGTTCACCAGGCTTAAGCTCCCACACTAACTGATTTTTGTTTTTTTGCGGTTGGATAGAATATTCAGTGCTTTGAATGCTCCTTGCTCCCCAAGGAGTCTTCAAACTAAATTCCAAATCGAGAATTGAACCAGGATTAGCCAGTAAGAAAGCTTTACCAGAAATCAATGCAAGCGATCGCAAATCCAAGTCATAAATCAAGCGATTTCGTACTAACAGTAACAAATTATTCTGAAACAAGAGTAAGTTTGATGCAATTTTCGGCAGTTCCGAGTCAAATTCGCTCTTGAGAGATGTAGATTTTTGATTGCTATTGACCTGAAAAAATTCGTTAAACTTCGCTTGTAATTCTTTACCATTACTAAAAGGAATCGTCACAATAATCTCTGACTTGGAAAGCCGCCGCGTTTTCCCTTCTAGTTGACGGGTACGACGCTCTATGCTATCTAACCATTCGGATACAGAATCGCCGCTAAAACTGGTTAGCCTGGGTCCCAACTTAATGTGCTGCACTAGTTCACCACGATTTGGGTTGTCAAAGTTCACGCCCACGTCATAGTGTACACAACCAGACAGCAGCAGGGATGCCAACAGCACAAGCCACATTCGCTTAAAAATGACCTTGATCACCCGCACGGAAGAAGCAGGAGAAACAGGGGAAGCAGGAGAAGTCATTGACATAAGTACAAAAGTTAACAGTAAAACATTCTTCTTTCATGAACTCTTGGCGTTCTTTGCACGGCAGTTGAGCGGCTGCCTCACCAAGTTAAAAACTATACCAAACTAAGCTAGCTACAGTTAAACCAATCACAATTAACGCCATCCAGATAAAGCGATTATCTCGAGTGTTGACCTGGCTGAGATCAACAAATTCTGGCTCAGACCGTACTGGCTGGCGAGATGATTTGGTACTATTGGCGCTTAAACGAATTTTGGCTTCATTGTCAGACAGTGCGCCTAAATCGGGGATTTCCGTCATCCATTCTTTTGGACGTTGTAACTTAGGTGCTTTGAGGATGTAACACAACCGCCGCGCTTCTTTGCTTGTTTCCAAGTGAGGATGGCGTTTTAGTTGTTCGCAAAGGGCGATCGCATCTTCTGTGCGCCCAGATGCTTCATAAGCTGTCACCAGCCAAATTTGTACCTCACCACCAAGGCGAGAGTTACGAGATAATAGGGCGCTTGCCTTTTCGAGTTGTTCAATTGCTTGTTTATATAGCCCACTTTCAAAGGCAACTTTCCCAGCCTGGTATCGAGTTTTGGCAATTTCTAAACTTTCTGAATTCACGTTTTACACACAAATCAGCACTGCTTTAATTTTGCCAATGCCAGCAGTATTTTGGACATCTTTTATGGAACAGATGAGGGAGACAAGGGAGATGAGGGAGACAAGGGAGATGAGGAAGTGGGATGCTTCCTTGTCCTCCTTGTCTTCCTTCTATGACATAAACTGAGAGCCGAGAATCATAGTACCGATACCAACATCGGTAAAAATTTCTAGCAGTAGGGCGTGGGGAATGCGACCATCAATGATGTGTGCTGCGCCTACTCCTTGGGCGAGCGATCGCACACAACAATTTACTTTCGGAATCATCCCACCACCGACTATGCCGGTGGCAATCAGCTGGCGGGCTTCTTGAATATCTATTTTAGGAATCAAGGTAGACGGGTCTGTGTAATCTTTTAAAATACCCCGGGTGTCAGTCAGCAAAATCAACTTTTCTGCCCCCAGTGCTGCTGCTATTTCTCCAGCTACGGTATCGGCGTTAATGTTATAGGCTTGTCCCCTCTCATCTGCGGCGACACTGGACACTATCGGAATATAGTGATTGTTAACCAGTGTTTCCAAAATCTTAATATTGACACCGCTAACTTCTCCTACAAAGCCGATGCCTTCTTGATCTTGAGGGCGAGCTTTGATTAAGTTACCATCTTTGCCGCACAGTCCTACCGCTGAACCACCTGCTTGGTTAATCAGGGCAACAATTTCTTTATTGACTCGACCGACTAATACCATTTCCACTACATCCATTGTGGCGGCATCAGTGACTCGCAGACCATTCTTAAATTGCGGCTCAATTCCCAATTTATCCAACCAACTGTTAATTTCTGGTCCGCCGCCATGTACTAGAATTGGTCGCAAGCCAACGCAGGATAAAAATACAAGGTCGCGGATGACTTGATATTTGAGAGTGCTATCTTTCATTGCCGCACCACCGTATTTGACTACAATGGTTCGACCAGTAAATTTTTGAATGTAAGGTAGTGCTTCACTTAGCACTTGCGCACGAGTGACTGCTGCTTGCCTAATGTACTCAGTATCGTTGACCATTATGAGGATATGTTGACAGTTATAGCGGTTCTCGTTTGGAGAAAATCCAACTTGGACGATGTAACAGTGTATAATATATTATTAGATTATCAGGATTTTACCTTATGGTGCGGGAGTCAGTCTGTGGAATTAATCCCTATCAGGGATTCAACAAGACTCGCGGGATTCCCCACATTCAACCGTACTCGGTAAGGTGGGGAGGGATAGCGGGATGCCGGAAGAATGGAGGCATCCAGTTAATTCATCGGGCGATGCATAATCTTGAACTACGTTGAAGTAACTTGACGTTTTTCGGATTAAATTGTCCGATTCGGCTCCAATTATGGTCGTAAATTGACACATTTTTTTGCTTTTCAGTATCAGTCCAGCCACCAATCCAGCCTTGAAAGACTTCACCTTTTCTGGATGTTTGGACATAGTCACCTGAACGGAATTTGAAAGGTGTGATCGTTCCCCCTTGACGCTTAAGAGTGCCACCTTTTTCGTAGTTTTCTTGGTGCAGTTTCCTGCGAAACAACTTAGGGCGAGTTATCACAATGAACGGTGCAGATGTCAAAGAGCATTCTCCTAGCCACTCGTGACCGTGCAATGAAGCAGTGTTGAATGCTCTGTACTCAATAAAGGCAGTCGCTGCTAGTGCTATGGCGTCGTTTGCGTGAGTTTCAGGGGTTTGCTTTGATTTGTCTTTTTTCTCCTTAATAAGCCCCAATCGGTCACGATACTTACCTGTGTCTAACGAATCAATTTTCAGAACTTGGTATACGAACACGGAGGCTCTCCCAAGTGCGCTAACCAACTATTGCTCTCGCCTACCGTGAACCATAGCCATCTATGGGGTTCGGCAAGCCCTAACTTCTCCCGGAGGGTAAGTTAGGGTAGTTGACATTAGAATAGTTTGGCACTCCCAATAATCTCTCACATAAGTAGATGAACAAAAATATTTACAAATTATAAAGTGGAAGTTTTGAATTGTTCAGGAAAATTCAGGAGAGGAAATATTTGGTTTCAAGACGCTAGGAATTTCCTCCCGTACTCGCCTTGCAATTTGTTCGGGTGTTTCGCCCTCGCTTATAGTGATTCGCAAATCGGCTTGGGCGTAAAGTGGTTGTCGTTGTTCAAGGAGCGATCGCAGTTTGAGGATGGGATCAGCGTCTTGTAAAAGTGGTCTTGTTGTATCCTCCGCTAGACGAATGTAAAGTAGCTCCACTGGTGCATCCAGCCAGACAATTAAACCGTGGTGCAGGTAACTCCAGTTTTCTCGCCGCAGGATAATGCCCCCACCAGTTGATACACTTAACTTCGTATAAGCACAAACTTGTGCCAGCACATCACTTTCCATTTGCCGAAACGCTGCTTCGCCTTCTTCTGCAAACAGTTGATTAATCGTTCGTCCTGTTACTTTAACAATCACCTCATCAATATCCAAAAACCCGTAACTCAACTCCTGTGCCAGTAGGCGCCCCACCGTCGTTTTACCGGTGCCCATCATCCCAATTAAGTACAGATTGATTCCTTTGAGAGTCATTTGTTAGTTGTTAGTTATTAATTGTTGGTTTAATCGTTACGAACCCATGGGAAAAATTTCTTTTTCCATGCTTCTTCTAGCAAACGAGTTACGCGACTCCGGTTTTTTACTTTAACTTAAGAGGATGTTTGAAAAGTGGTGGCTGATGTATCAAAAACTTTAGATCCTCCTTAAAAAGGAGGACTTTGAGAAGGTTGTTCCCCCCTTAAAAAGGGGGGTTAGGGGGGATCTCGATACAACCGTAGACTTTTCAAACATCCTCTAAAGCCAGAACACATAAGTAGGTCGGCACAAATAAACGTTATTGGTTATGGTCGTCATTAGTCATTTGTAAGGGTTTCAGGCGTGTTTACTTTTGGTAATATAGTTATACTTATTTCCAATCACCTACTTACGTATTAAATTTATAACAAATTTAATACGTAAGTAGGTGAATTTTTAGTTAGATCGCAGCTATCTTTAGGTTTAAAAGAAATTTACTAAAACTTTTTTGAAACTTTATCCAAGCAATATCCGTCAACCTACAAATAAGCAGAACTTACTACAAGCGTAGAGTAATTCTAGCTTTGTGCAACACTGTGTATTTACTAGCACAGTTTTCGGATCCCAAGATTTAGTTGCAGCAAGCTCCAGTTTCATCTAATAAGTGAGTATTTTTAGTTCAAGGTGTAAAATATGACTCATTTCCTCAGACTGTGCAGCAAAGCTTTAGCCAACCTAAGGGTTGATTTATGAAAACTAATGCATAACTTATTTATATAAACCCGAATAAATAATATATGTGGTCGTTTGAGGTTTCAACCATGGTTCTGATTCGTGACGTTGTGCAAAAAGCTTTAGCAACTGGCTATCTGACGGTTGAAGCAGAAAATCAGCTGCGACATTTGTTGACAACCCGGTATGACGTGGATGATTTTAATGCTTTTATGACTTTGCAAGAAGCTGCTATGACAGGTAAAGTCAAGCAGGAGTCTCGTGAGCGTTGTGGTATTCAGTAGCGACCGAAGATGCTGTGTCTCTACTTACGGGAACGCTCATCCTTCTTATCTTCAAAATCGTCGTCATCAAACAACCCCCAATCATCATCGTCGGTGTCCTTAGTAGTCGGTGGTTGATATGGTGGTAAGATGACTCGGTAATCAGCATCGTAAACTGATTCAGTTTTTCCCACTCCGGAATTTTTTGGTTCTTGGTAGCTGTAGGAGTAAACCGAACCAGACTTAGAACCGCTTTGAGGTTCTTGTTGACGTTCGTACGTATTAGAGTCTCTTCCTGGTGTATTTTGCGGACTGGAGGTAGACGTAACATTCTTGTTTTCCTCAAAGTCCCAATCATCATTTATACTGCTATCTGTGTCCCAATCATCAAGTGCGTTACTTCTTCTCGGCTCTGCTTCACTAACTGTTGATCGGGGCGCTTCTTTTCGAGATGTAGGTTCTTCCCTACGCGTCCTGTTTGCCACACGAGGTGAAGTTGCTGGTGACTTAAGCGGGGTTTGGCGTTGTCCCGTTAAATAATTTGATAATTTAAACAAGCTAGTGATAAACAAAGACGTAACAGCACCAGCAGCAGTGCTGAACAAAATCCAGATTGCTAGTGGCAATGGTTTGGTGTGCATACTTAGAAATACGAGCGGTAGGACAGGTGACCAGTTTTGCACTAACAACAGCGTTAGTGCTCCCAATACCGCTACCAACTAAATTAAGCGAATTACTGCCATAGTTATTAGTCATTAGTTATTGGTCATTG
>CAZZXJ010000435.1:0-5921 GCA_964657905.1 uncultured Stigonema sp. | reverse complement strand
ATGACTTGTGTACTTGACAAATTTCTCAACCCAGTCGAAGCCACACCAGAAGCTTATGCCACCAATTCGTACTAACCTGACCACCTAGCTTCATTTTCTGGCGAATGTCTTGGATATTCCAGTTGGTTAGTTGAGCAAGGGTTTGTGCCTCCCCCTCAAAGCGCGAGGGCAAAGACCGCTTATATTCTCTGCCAGCCTGACAGTTGACCGAGCCGGTGAACGGATGTTGCAAAATGTAACGCCCTTGGAAAGATTCGCGGTTAGAGGTTTCTTGAAACATCAGGTCTTCAGGGAACTTGTCGCGGGTGTAGCGGACATGTAAACGGGTGATGAAGACATTACCTGAGGGAAAGGGGCGACCAAACCTGGAAGGCAGATCATCATCTAGCCAAAATACGCCTGCAAGCTTCAGTTCCTCGCTGGTCAGGGGTTCGGCAGAGCAAGGGTCGCAAGTACTCATGTCCCAAGCGTATTCCAAAAAGGCAACTTTTCGGTCTTCTCTTGTGTATGTGGTTTGGAACATAGACTTGTAAAAATCGCCAAATTCATCTTTGACAAACAAGGGAATGTTTGTGTTAGAGGGGATTTTCACTGTGCGGTAGTTGGTGATTTCTGCTTGTCCTTTGGGTGATAGAATGTAGACAATTAAATCTTGCTCCGTGGTGGCGTTGATCATGCCCAAACGAATCGGAAGCATGAACTTGGGCGATTGATAAGAAATTTGCAACGGACGAAGGAACTGATAGCCCGTTTCCGCGAATTTATCCAGGTTGACTTTGGCGACAAAGAATTTCATTGAGGAGCGGATGTAGGGCTGTAGTAACTGTTTTGCTCCTCTGGGGATTTTGTAACCATTGCGGTTGAGCCAAGTTTCCAGCCCACCAGATTCTTTAGCACTAAGAATAACAATGTCGTATTCGCCAACGTTGAAACTGGCGAGTACAGTGACACCATTACTGCTTGCGCCACTGCTTCCTGACGGAGCCGCCTTTGTTGCTGTGGGTGCAGATGCGCGTTGCTCCATCAAGTCGGTTGCAGCACAGGGGTCAGAGTCGAAATACTCTACCAATCGCGGCGCGCTAAAAGCATCCAATCGCTCCATCATCTTGGGTTCGCTGACGTGGACTTGGTCTTTAAGCAAAACAGTGGGTACAGGTACGACGATGGCAAAATCCTTCACGTTACCCTGGTAATCATTTGCCATTGTCAGCACCGTGCGATCGCCATTCCGTGCAATCACCACCTGAGAAGCTTTGTTGTACAGTTTAGTATCAGCTTTAGCAAGATAAAATCCGCAAAATGCCCAAGCTGTGGGTGCAAAGCATAGACAAGCCACACTCGTCAATAGTAATGAGATGAAGAATTTTAAGTGTTTCATTGATTGTTGTTTGTTGTTTGTTAAAAAGAACCACTCACTCGTCCAAGAAAAACGTGGCGCAGACCAAAGGAAATCTAACAGGATGGTTAATGGGGCAAGGGCAAACAGTGCCCAGAAAACTGCGGTGGACACAAAGAAATAATTCCGTAGAATCAAAGTCAAGATGGCGATGCACACTGCCCAAACTACACGTCCAGTTCGAGCATTGGGAATTGACCGGGGGTCAGTCACCATAAATAGGGCAAACAAAAGCAAAGACCCACTCATCATCCGATGGCAGTAGACATCCCAGGTCCAGCCTAGCCAAAGATTGCGAATCGCCTCTAAGACGGCGTAGCTACCCAAAAAAGCGGCTGTAGTATCCCAGCGACCAACGGCGTGCAAAATCATGCCGCCAGTGCCAGCAAATAAAAGCCCATACCACCAGTCCTCGCCCCACTGTCCAGGCGTTACCCATGCATCGGGGGTGAGTAGCAAGGCGAAAATGATGCCAAAATTGGCGGGATTAAAGAAATGCTTTTCGCCGACTTTGAAGACAAATTTGCTGGCGATGGCAACCCCTGCTGCCAAAGCCATGGTGGTCCAGTATTCAGCCCTTAACAGCAGACTAAGTCCCAAAGAGGTGATCAGGGCACTGCGAAGAGAGCAGAGATCCTGGGCAGGGGGAGAGGAGGCGCAGGGGGAGAGAGAATTATTGCTCAATAACTCTTTTTCCTCCCCTGCTTTCCATCTGACGACTGTTGACAAAAGCCATTGCATCGATAGACACGTGGCGATCGCTACCCCAATTAATTCCGGTCGCAGCGTCCAGTCTCTCGTACCAATTCCCAAGACCAGAAACAAGCTAAGAAATAGAATTTGATAATCGCGTATATCTTGGAACAGCATTACCCGTCGCTTCAGGGATTACCCTGAGATTTTTGTTCTAATTTAAACGGGAAAAAGCGAAGACAGTGCCACTGTTACAGAATTTGTTACAACCAGGGAGAATGGAGAGCAGGGTCTAGAGGAAGAATCTCAATTGTAAGTTTGAAAGTGCGCCTGAAATTCAAGCGTCTTATGGAAGGCGTCTAACAGTTCGGTACTTTCCCACTGTACGTAATTGACGACATGGTGTCCATCGCGGCTCTTGTGAATTGTGCTAGAAATGAAGTCAGGTTGCTTCACCGCCACCTCGTCAATCTGCTGAATCATGCGTTAAACGAGCACATCCTGGTTTTTCGGATCAACCTTGATGTGATTAAGCTGGGTCACTTTGGTTGCGTTCAAGTCAATACTTGGCATAGGTTCTCCAGACAACTGTAATTCGGCGTTCTAATTCCTAAAAAAGCCACCCAGTGTTTAACTGAGTGGCATATTGCTTAAATAGTTTTAGTTACTTCCAACTTAGCTATTCTTTAAGAAATACTCATCCACATTGTGAGAGAGAATACGCCCCGCTTAATCTGCCTTGAGTTTTTTGTAGTTATTTCGTTTGGTAGAGAGAGTATTTAATACGATGAATGTTATTGTGTATTCACGCTCACAAGAAGACATTGAAGGAAGCAAGAGAATGAATATTGTTGCTTGGGTAGTTTTAGGTTTGATTGCAGGTGCTATTGCAAAAGCTATTTACCCTGGTCATCAAGGCGGTGGAATTCTGGCGACAATTGTGTTAGGGATAGTTGGTGCATTTGTAGGTGGTAGTCTAGGCATGTTCTTTAGCACTGGCAGTTTAGCACTAGCGGCTCCCACTTTCAGTATTCCCGGAATTGCTGTTGCAATTTTAGGGGCAATTGTTGCTATCTTCTTGTGGAACCTAATGACTCGCAGTAGAGCCGTATAAGAAATTAAATTGCGGTCAATAATAGTAAATTGCAATTAACTAATTTAAGCTTTTCTTATCCCTGAATTTAAAGAAAAAAATAGCGCTAGCCTAACTACAGGTAGCGCTATTTTTAGTGTTTTTCCTAAAGAAAAGAATATGGGGATGCCATTCGGCAAGACATCGGTAAGCGTACCCTAGCAACCCATAGTATTTATCCCTAGTACCGCTGCGCGTTCGTCAAAAGTCAAAAGCTTTATATATCAATGTTTATATATCAATGATTGTGCCTGTTTGAAATAGTTGCTTTATTTACGCTGCCTTGCACTAGAGAGGGCGCGACAGAAATAACCAGACAGTTAGAAACAGGTTGAAACAAGCGTCTATTTGTGTATTCTTCAAGGGCCGCCTCTGTCGGATTTCCCGACACAGATGGCTCCTCCTGACTCCTTGTAATAGCGCATCCGGCAGCTATAGTGGTCAAGCTCTGGGGGCAAGTACACGTCTACCCTATACTTTATAAACAAGTCTAGAAAGGTAGGTTAAGATTCATGGCTTATTCTTGGTTTAAAGCGTTTCACCTTGTCGGCATTGTAGTTTGGTTTGCTGGTTTATTCTACCTCGTACGTCTTTTTATCTATCACGTTGAAGCCAACCAAGAACCAGAACCAGCACGCACTATACTGAAAAATCAGTATCAGATCATGGAACTCCGCCTCTACAATATCATCACCACTCCAGGGATGCTGCTGACGATCGCAATGGCGATCGGTTTACTGACTACTGAACCGGAAGTTCTCAAAGAAGGTTGGTTACATATCAAACTGCTGTTTGTCGTCCTTCTGATTGGCTATCATCATTACTGCCGTCGTCTGATGAAGAAGTTGGCAGCAGACGAATGCGGTTGGAATGGTCAGCAGTTGCGTGCTTTGAATGAGGCACCCACTGTCATGTTGGTGGTGATTGTCTTGCTAGCTGTTTTCAAGAATAATCTGCCTACTGATATCACCGCCTGGGGGATTGTCGGCTTGATTGTTGCTATGGCAGCTACTATTCAGCTTTATGCCAGAAAACGTAGGCTAGATAAGGAAAAGCAGGTGGCAGAAATGGCACAGGTTCCACAACAACAGGCTTAGACAAGATTGCCTGAGATTTCATACATTAAGAAATGTTAATAACATTGTTTTGAGATCTCAGGTAAGTAGTCGGACAGAACTAAAATTCCGTGGAAACGTGCCGCCAGGTAGAGACGTTCCCCTGGAACGTCTCTACGGATATTCTCCGATTAAAATCTAATTCCTTGGGTTCAATAATTGGTCAATTCAAATCTGTTTGTACAAAACAAATTTGGGCTGCTGGATTAGCTGAATTTCGATGGCAAAATAGATTTCATGACCGTATTATTCGTGATGAGGAATCCCTGAATAGAATTAGGCAATATATTGTGAATAACGCGGCGAAATGGTAATTTGAAAAACATTATTGGGTAAATTATCGTATTCAAACGAACCATCCGTAGAGACGTTCCGGCGGAACGTCTCTATAAATATCCGGAAAACCGTTGATAAAAATATCGGTTAAAATAATGGAAAAACCCACGTTTTTCTAGTTAGGATAAAAATTTCTTGGTAAATTAGGGTAGAAAAATATGAGTTTATTTGACGATGCACTAGCTGAAGTTGGTGATGGTGGTTTTTTAGCTAAAGTTTTGGAAATCGCATATTATGACTCAACACGGTATAAGAAATATGCTCATGATGTTCAAGCGGCTAAAGGATGCAATAAAGAAGATGCAGCTCATGAAGTCATATGGCAAGCTGCTTCTAAGATGACAATGCAAGGCGGTATTGCCGGACTTCCTGGTGGGTTAGCTGCATTAGGTGCTAGTACAGCAGATGTTACTTCTTTGACGTATCACATTACAGAGATGTGTGGTGTACTTGCAGAAATTTACGGGTTGGACACAAGTGATGATAGAGTGAAGGCTTTTGTATTAGCTGGTGTTTCAGGAGAATCTAACCTTATAGAAAAAGCATTTAAGATTGTAGAAGAAATTGGTAGTGGTGTGGCAAGAGAAGTAGCCTTAAAACCTTTGGTAAAAAATCTCTTAGTACCCATACTTAGAGCATTGGGGCTTAGGGTTGGTGTCACGGAAGGAATAAAGATTGCAGAGTTGATTCCAGTCGCTGGGGCTTTTATTGGTGCTGGAACAAATTGCTGGATGGTAAATGACACAGGACATAATTTTCTGAAAAAGCTGAAACTCATTAGTAAGTTAATTTAGACAAATATTATTTGGAATAGTGTTGATTGATAATTGATAATTGGCGAATTGGGGAATTGGGGAATTGCTAATTGTATTTATGAATAAGACACGTCCCATCTCTAAAACTATCACTACTCTTGCTGACCTTGAGCAGCGGTTTAATCTGTCTCCTACTACAGACGACCAATTCTTTCCAGAATGGCAGCAAAAGCTGCCCGACCTCACCCCTGTAGAATTACTCAGATCTTGCACCTATCAATGTAAACCACTAATAGACAAATAAGCGGTAAAAAAAGTAACAATCAAAGAAATTAACTGTTTGCGTAATCAATAGCAACATAGATAACTTTGTAAAAAGTGAAATTACGTAATCATCCCAGTCAGCGCAACGGCGATCTGAAAGTTCTTTTTAAGGACATTTCGGTAAATTTAAAGATGAAAATTTACAAATAATTACTTTTTCATTAAGGATT
>CAZZXJ010000434.1:0-5924 GCA_964657905.1 uncultured Stigonema sp. | reverse complement strand
CACATGTTGCTCCAAAAGAGCCGCGTTCTCGTCCCTCTCATGAAAGGGCTTAGCGGTTAAGAATGGGAAATACATTACTGGACGCTGCGCTGGATCGTGATAGGGAAAGCTGTTATCTTTTTTAATGGTCTTGCTAATCAGCTGTATTAGATCTAGGTGAATTAATTCGCTGCTTTGAAACTTTCCCAGGTAAGTCTCTTGCAAACGCACTAGTTCGGATTGGCAACTGGCTTTGCGAAGCGCCTTACAGAAGCTAAATACGTATTGACAGAAGCGAAGTGTATTGAAATTGAAAATAGTATCTTCCAAAGCTTTTTGAATATCTCTAATGAAACCTTTCATCCCTTACCTCCTAGTTGAACATCTCCACAACAGATAAGTAAGTACATCTTTATCCACTACACTACTTGGGGTAAAAATAGCGAAGATACATTTTATCGCCATGCAAAGCTTAAAAATTTTGCTGTGAAAGAGTTACAAAAATAAAATCGCTCTTGTCACCAAAAAACGGAGAAAAAGCTTATTTTGACTATACCAGTCAAAGTTCAATTATAGTGCTACAGCTTTCAAATATGGGAAAAGCGGTGTGGTTAGCTGTATTCGGACACAGTTTACAAGATAAAAAGTAGGCTCGATAGCCAAATTTTGAAAAGCATCCTTAACCGTTGTTTCTGGATCAATTGCTTTGAAAATGTTACGAGAGATATCATCATTAGGGACGGGTGGACTTGGATAGGATATGGTCTGATCAATGAATTTGTAAGTCCCTTCTACGTCCATATAATTATTATATACAGTACTGTATTTTTCAAACTTAGTATTTAAAAAATCATCACAGATTTCCTTCTCTGATATTCTCTTAAAGCTAGAATCATTTCTCTGCACATAGAACCAAAGCATAGGAGAGTTTTCACTCATCAATAAATTGCCTATTTGCCAACGCTCCAAATCTGATAGCGCATCATAGTAACTGCTTACTTGCTCATTATCGAATTCTATGTTCCAAGTCAAATTTCCCGCAGCGCGATCAAATTGGTTAATACAGGGAAGCCAAAACTCTAGACCAGCATTTTTCAGCAGATATTCCATAGATTCAATCGTATAACTATATTCAACAGGCTGAAGCAATGAGTCCGCGATCATAGCTTCAGGTTGATTTTTCATTTCATGCAAAAAATCCCTCATCCTATTTTGTAAAGGGAACTTATCGATCAATTCCTTTGTGAGCGACAACTGTGAATTTAGATTCATACCCGCCTCGCTCTTAAACAGAAGGCGGATAAACTTCTGATATGCAGTTGTAAATATCCTATGGTAGTAGTTATAGACCATTAATTCTAAAATGCCATCAGGTTTTAAGGCTCCCGACAATTTAGCAAGGGATATTCCAGGATCAGCATTATGATGAATGACACCTGTACAAATGATGTAATCAAACTCATCCTTAAAACTGACAGCATTTAAGCTCTGCTCTTCAAGCCGAAGATTTTTAAGTCCTAATTGAACTGCAGATTCCTGGGAGATCGCCAACGATTGAGTTGATATATCAGTACCTAATACTTCAGCCTCTGGAAATCTCAAAGCTGTAAAAACTGCCTGATTTGTACCACAGCCAGCAACCCATATTTTGGAGTTGTGAGGTATACGGTTATGGGTCCAATCACCAAGTTCTTGATTTAGAAAAGTTGACCCACAGTGTGGGTCTGCGATCAACGGAAACCTCTCGGGAGGCCACGGATAAGTAAATCTGCCATAAAACTTTTTATTGCATTTATCAACATTATCCTGCGATTCAGCCAGAATGAGATTAAACTTGTCTTTATTTTCCATTAATTGCTCCTTTTCACTTCTTTGATTTACTTAGAGAACCCCACAAAATAATTGATCCTGTTATGAGGGATGATAAGAGAAGGATAATTTCAGCGTGCAGCCTGCATATGCTAAAAGTTGAAAAATAAATCGACGGTATTCGAGAGAGCAGGAAGAGCGATCGCTGTGTTGGTTTCTACAAATTTCAGCCGTACCCTTGTGAGCTTTCTTACAACACTCTCCCCTTTGAAAATATCCTCTAACAAGTTAGCAAACACGCTTTTACCATTTCAATGTAATTCTGAAGCATTGAGCGAATCTCAAGACCACTAAAATACAACTGGTCATATTCCACACTTAGGCTTACACTTCCTTCAACTGGCGACATTGACACAGCGTAATTTAAAGGAAAGTTGAACTTGTCATGAGATTTTCTAGCATTCACCTCCAAGCCAGTGTCAGCCTTGAGATTTTTGGGATTATGGAAATTCACAAAATTAAACGTAGCGAAAAATAACTCGGGTTTTTGTTGGTCTGATAAAATTTCCAGAAGTGGATACCTAACATAGGGTTCGATATCAATTAGCGATTGTTGCAAATTTTTAATTTGTACGCCTTTATCTTCTAGAGTTGGTTGACAAAACGGAACAATATTCCAGAACAAACCCAAAGCCCCGAACGGGTCAGATAATCTTTCTGTCCGACTATTTGAGATAACTCCTACACAAACCTTGTTTGATTTCATCACAGTACTAATCAGGTCAAGGTAGGTACTTAAGAAAAGTGCTTTTGGTGAAACTCCCAATTTTCGACACAATTCACGTACATCAGCAATGATTTCTGAGTCAAAGTTGTATTTTTCAGCAACAGCTTCTACTTGCTCCACTGAAGTGGTTAATGGTTTCAAGGGTTTATAGGTATGGTCTTTCAGGTGAAGCTTCCAGAAATTTGATGCGGATAGTGAGCCAATAATCTCTTTCTCCAAAGCGACAAATTCCTTGTATACGTTGGCAGCCGGGACTACTGTTATTTCTTCTCCTTTCTTGAGAGTCGAATAGATTTCGTACAGTTCGTTGAGAAATTTAATATTGCCCCAACCATCAGTAATTGTATGATGAATTGACATCAAGAATTCAAATTGATTCTCGGCTTTCTGAAAAATCCTGAAACGAAAAAGTGGTTCATTGAGATTTTCAACGTCAAACAAGTTCTGCCTGTCTTGCTTCATCACGGCATCAATATAATTTGACTGCTCCTGGGATTTGATGTGCCTGATGTCTTGTTCATTGATGAAAAATCTCAGTTTCTTTTTGACCACCTGAACCGTTGGTTTACCGTTAGAAGTGATAAATACGGTTCTCAAAGCCGGATGTTTTTGCACGAGAATTAAGAGAGCTTTCTTAAAGGCATTCAAATCGAGACTGTCATCATATATATCGTGTGATTGCTGACAATGGTAAACCCCCATTTTTTGAGGGTCATTCACGTAATGATGCAACATAAATTCTTGCATTTTGGCAATCGGATATGCTGATTCTGTATCTGAGGGAAGTAACTCAGAGATTCCTGGAGAAAGTTCTAATAAATGTAGGGGTAGAGGAACTTTATTTTCCTGACGCAGGTCATTGTTTATTTGTTGAGCCTCGCCATGAATGGTCACATCAAATACATCAGGTGTATAGTCCCCTGCATCAGCAGATAAACAATCAGCGATTAATGTTCGCAAGCTTGCTGTAAAATCTTGGGCTAGACTTTCAACTGTCGCACAGGAGTGAAAGTTTTCACTATATGTCCATTCCAGTTGTAACTGGTTCTCTACTACGAGTCCGTTAATCTCTAGCAAATGACTGCGTTGTCCTAGTTGGCTGTGTTCAGAACCAACTGATTCAGAGGCTAATTTAAAGAAAGCATCAGTTTGCATTCCCCAATCAAATTGCCCCAGGTAGTTGAAACTTACCTCAGCTTGTGGTAAGGAAGAAAGTTGAGAGGTAATTTCAGCATCCCCACTCAAGTAGCGCAGCACACCGTAGCCGATGCCTCGGTTGGGTATGGCACGAAGTTGTTCTTTGATAGACTTGATTGCATCTGGGAGATTTTCTGTGGCTTTTAGTTCTAAATGCACGGGGAAGATAGTGGTAAACCAACCAACTGTGCGGGATAAGTCTACATCGGGTAATATTTCTTCTCGTCCGTGACCTTCTAAGTCAATTAGAATTGAGTTAGACCCGCTCCAAGTCGCTAATACCTGCACTAAGGCTGTTAGCAATATGTCGTTGATTTGGGTACGGTAAGCTTTATGAATTTCTTGGAGTAGGGCGCGAGTTTCTTTTTCGTTGAGTGATACTTTTACACTACGGGCTGAGGCTTTTGTGTTAGCTCCCCCCTTACAGTCTACTGGGAGAGGAGTGATTTTTGGGGTGGAAATGTTTGGCCAATAAGTTAATTCTTTTTTAGCGGTTGGCGACTGGGCGTATTCGGTTAGTTTTTCTGCCCAGTGTTTGAAAGAGGTGGTTTTGGCAGGAAGTTGAATGGGTTTATTTGATTCGAGTTGTTGGTAAACTGTCTGTAAATCTTCGAGTAAAATTCGCCAGGAAACTCCATCGACGGCTAAGTGGTGGATGACTAGCAACAAGCGATCAGGTTTTTGAGTTCCTAGATGGAAAAGTGCAACTCGCAGGAGTGAACCAGAATTGAGGTTTAAGCTGGCTTGCAATTGGTCAGATGTAGATTCAATTGTTTGGGAGAGTGCGTTTTCTTGTAATGTGGATAAATCTATTCGGGAGAAAGGTACAGTCTCATCGGGTGGGGCGTTAAATTGCTGCCAACAATCTTCTGATTGATTAAAGCGCAAGCGTAGGGCGTCGTGATGGAGTAATAATTGTTGCAAGGCTTGCTGTAACAGGTCGGGGTTGAGAGTTGGTGCAACTTCTAGTAGAAAGGCTTGGTTGAAGTGGTGAGCTTCGGGAAGATTTTGTGTTTTGAACCAGTGCTGGATGGGTGTAAGTGGTAATAACCCTGTTACTAAGCCTTGTTCAGCTTTTCTAGTTTCTGTTGTCGTTGCAACGGCGGCTAATTCGGCAATTGTTTGATGTTGGAAGATTTGTTTGGGAGTGAGTAACAGACCTGCAATATTAGCTTTAGAAATAATCTGAATGCTGAGAATAGAATCTCCGCCTACTTCAAAGAAGTTGTCGTGGATGCTAAGAACCTCTCGATGGAAAACCTCGCGCCAGATTTGGGCTAGTATTTCTTCAGATCTTGTGCGAGGTGCTACCTTATCTGCTTGTAGTTCCTGACGTGCTGTATCGGGTATTGGTAGCGCTTTTCGGTCTACTTTGCCGTTGGGGGTTAGTGGCAGGGCATCCAAGTGAACGAACACCCCTGGTATCATGTAATCGGGAAGTTTCTCCTTGAGGAAACCGCGCAAGTCGCTGCTAGTAAGAGTTGAGGAGTGGTTAGGGACAATGTAACTTACCAAAGATTTGTGGTCTGGAACATCTTCTCGTGCTATGACCACAGTTTCTCGTACTGCTGGGTGCTGCGCGAGCGCTGCCTCAACCTCGCCCAGTTCAATACGGAAGCCGCGAATCTTGACCTGGTTGTCAAGGCGACCTAGAAACTCAATGTTGCCGTCGCTTAGGTAACGGGCTTTATCGCCAGTTTTGTAGAGGCGGTAACCTGGTTGATTGCTCCATGGGTTAGGGATAAATTTTTCTTGAGTCAAATCAGGACGGTTTAGGTAGCCTCGGGCGACGCCAGCACCGCCGATGTACAGTTCACCCAACACGCCAATAGGGACGGGTTGGAGATATGGATCTAGGATATAAAGCTGGGTATTTGTGATCGGGCGACCAATTGGAATTCCACCAGATAGCGAAGTTTGAGCGTCAACCTCATAAACACAGCATCCAACAACGGTTTCAGTTGGTCCGTACTCGTTTATTAGTTTGGTTGAAGGTGCTTTATCTCGCCAAAATGAAACGCTCTTTCCTGATAAGGCTTCGCCACCAATAATAAATGCTCTTGTTTGATTGTTGGCTGACCAATTAGGTATTAAGAAGCTGAGTAAATCTAAATGAGCTGGGGTAATTTTGACAAGACTGAACTGACTTTGA
>CAZZXJ010000433.1:0-5931 GCA_964657905.1 uncultured Stigonema sp. | reverse complement strand
GTTACGAAGCGACTTCTCCAAGAATTCTCGAATCCAACCCGTGCGATCGAACTATTGAGGTTATACTTTCAGAAATTTAGTCAGTAAGATTGCTTTTTGATGACATTAATGTATAAAAATGGAATCAAAGTAGATATTTCATCTACTTTTGTGTACTTTATGGTGGAGGATAGATCATGAATAAGACATCATTGTTCACAGGAATTGCTTTAGCAACAGCAGCTCTAGGTTTGAGTATGGCAAGCCCTGTTCTTGCTAATTCTTCCCTTGCAACACCCGACTCCATGTCAAAAGGACTTCTATCGGGACACTCTGAACTATTGCAAACAGGCGACTCTCAGTTAATTGCTGCTGCCCGCCATTGCATCTACAAACGGGTGTACCATAAAGGATACACTTCTCGTACATTGGGTATTGTGGGCAGAAAACAGTATCATTCGGCGTACTACACCTCAAAACGAGTGTGTTCATAGCCAGCCTACCTGATAACGGATGACAAACTAATTGCTGATTGCGTCACACCGCTAAAACAAATTAGTAAAATTTGGTGACGAAATCGGCGTTACAATTGCGGTGACTTCCATGCCCACCATTACCAGTAGTGGTGGGCATGGCCCTACCATTTTCCAGAATCCCTATGATTAGCGCTGGCGACGACAATATGCTACCAAAAGCACAAATAACCCCATCCCTACGAGATACTTTAAGGGTTCTGGTACGCTGGGATTAGGAGAGAAAAACCCTTCGAGCATACCAGCAAAAATCAACATTGGTACAATCCCAAATACTAACTGTACTCCTAGGGAACCGTAGAATTTCAGTGCATCCATACGGCGATATTTACCAGGGAATAAAATCGCTCTTGCCAGTAAAAACCCCGCTCCACCTGCAAAAAAAATTGCAGGTAATTCCAGGGAACCATGGGGAAACACAAATGCCCAAAATGGATAAGCAAGATTATTTTGCGCCACCAAAGTACCAATAGCACCAATTAATAAGCCATTGAACACCATCAAATAGGCAGTGTATGCACCAGGGGTGACTCCACCAGCAACAGCAGCAAAGGAGACTGACAAATTATTGATCATAATACTGCTCGATGCTAGAGGTTCAACACCGACAATTGACCCCATCCACAATTTATGCTCGTCTCGCACCATTTTGATAATGTGTTCTGGTACTATGAGCGACATAAAGGTTGGGTCTTGCCATGCATACCACCAAGCGACTAGCGCCCCCACCAGAAAAAAGGCTGTGGCGGCGGCGATGTAAGGGAATGTCTGCTGTACCAAAGCTGGTAATCCCCATCGGTAGAATTCCACCACTGCTTGCCATTCCTGTCGTCGTGAACCCTGGTAAATTTGTGTATAGGCTCTAGTTGTGAGGAATTGTAAATTTTGTACCAAAGTATTGCCGACTTGCTGGGTACGAGCGCGTGCTAAATCTGCCGTTACAGAACGATACAAACTCGCTAACTCTCTAATTTCCGTTGATCGTAGCGACTTTAGACCTTTTTTCTCTACCTGTCTTAATAAAGTGTCTAGACGCTGCCAATTTGGTTCTTGCCGCCCTATCCAACGTTGAATATTCATAAGTTTTGGGAATACTAAGTTTAACTTAACTTAAGATATTCTCAACATAACTGCTCTATTTTACAGGAGCATTGGCTCTTATGTCTTTTAATCTTGGTTCTCCTAGCCCAATGCAACCATTGAGTGTCGGTAATGTCGTTAGTGCAGGACTGCGGCTCTATCGTTCTCATTTTAAGGACTATTTTCTACTTGCTCTTCAGGCTTACGTGTGGCTACTTGTTCCCGTTTATGGCTGGGCAAAGTTTTATGCCATGACAGCGCTGATTTCTCGTTTGGCTTTTGGCGAATTGGTCAATCAACCCGAAAATATTCCATCAGGTCAGCGTTACGTCAATTCCCGCTTGTGGCAATTTTTGCTCACGATGCTGTTAATGTTTCTTCTGGGTATGGGAATTGTCTTTGGTATTGTACTTTTTTCAGTCTTTCTTGGCATTTTATCGGGGGCTTTTGTTGGAGGGACGGGTCAGCTAGGAAATCCCACTACAATTGCTCTGATTGTGCTAATAATAGTGGTGGGAATTTTGGGAACTGTGGCGCTTTTATGGCTATTAACACGGTTTTATTTGGTGGATGTGCCGCTTGCCATTGAGGATAATATTGATGGCGTATCAACGATTGGTCGTAGCTGGGAGTTAACACGGGGTTACGTCTGGCGGGTTCTTTTGATTTCATTCGTTGCCTTTTTGATCGTACTACCTATCCAAATTGCTGTTCGGATTATTACCTCTGTTATCGAGACTATTTTTAGACCCTTGTTACAACAAGGTTTTGGTATTTACAGTCTGCTTTTTTTCGTCCTGATCATGGTTTTAAGTTTCGTCAGTGGTGCGTTGATTGCACCATTCTGGCATTCAATCAAAGCGGTAGTTTACTATGATCTGCGGAGTCGTCGTGAAGGGTTAGGCTTAAAGTTACGCGATCGCGAGATTTAAAGATGCACCTTTTCAACCGTGTAAAATTCCGTACCCCAGAAAGTGTAGAACTGGAGTTCACCCTCGCTGGCATCGGTAATCGTGCGTGGGCATTACTCATTGATTATCACATTTTAGCTGTCATTTTGATACTGTTCCTGATTGTTTGGAGAATAGTTTCAATTCAATTGGCTGATTTTTTGAAAGCTATCTTTAGTGATCGGGTAAGTTCTTGGTTGCTGGCGATCGCATTGATTATGGGCTTTGGTATTTACACAAGTTATTTTGTCTTTTTTGAAACTCTATGGCAAGGTCAAACCCTTGGTAAACTATGCGCTAAAATTCGTGTTGTTCGCGATGATGGTAGACCTATCGGGCTGCAACAAGCAACACTACGTGCATTACTGCGACCCTTTGATGAATTCTTATTTATCGGCGCTTTTTTGATCGTGTTTAGTCGCAGCGAAAAACGTCTAGGTGATTTGGCAGCTGGCACCATTGTGATTCAAAACCAAACACCTCATGCATCAGAGACTTTTACAGTTTCAGAACCAGCAAAGTCAGTCAGCGAGCAATTGCTACAAATAGCTGATTTATCAGCCATGTTGCCTGATGATTTTGCTGTCATTCGTGAATATTTGCTTAGACGTAGCTTTATGACATCAAAAGCAAGAGCCTCCGTAGGTCTAAAACTAGCTAAGCAGCTTGTAGCCATTATTAACTTAGAAAAGATACCGGAAGGTGTCAACCCTGATATCTTTTTAGAAGCAGTCTACTTGGCCTATCAACAATTTGCTAATGGCTAATAGAGCAATCAGCAATTAGCCATTAGCAGATGACTAAAATTGGCCAGTCATGTTCACGATAATAGTGCGTCATGTCGTCGAACTTTCGCAGTTCGGCGCGGCGGATCACAAATTCTGGCAGATTCAACAGCCACTGCTGATTCAACTCCTCAAACATAGTAGAAAGGCGATCGCGGTCTAGGTCGGGCGCAACCTTTCCAAAATAGCCTAATGTAACGTGGGCTGTGAAGTGGTAATGTTGTTCAATTCCCAATGCCATTAACTTGGAATTTTGAAAAATTGCTCGGCGCAGGTTAACAATCTGCTCGTAGCAGCCTTGATCCTGGGGTACTAAACAAACGCCTACAGATCTGGGCATCACTATCAATCCCAGCATTTGCCAGCGAATAGGACTCGCGTCTGTCATGGATTGCTGATACTGCTGAAAGATTTCAGTGAAGCAAGAGTGTAACTGTTGTTCAAATTCTGGATTTTTTCCGCAGACGTCGCGATAAGCGCTTTCCCAAATTAAGTCTGCTAAAGTTAGATGAAAGCTAGCAGGAGGTACAGGCACAATTAAATCATACTCCAGAGGCAACTGCAAAAGTTCCTGTTGGTAACGCTGCAAACTGGCATAGAAAGCAAAGTTTTCTGACTCTTTTTCCTCACTTGGTGGGGTCATTACTGCATAACCTGGAAAAGGCATTGCTTGCCTTTTTCCCTCTGGTGTCAGGTGAAATTTAGAAGATTCCTGGATATGCTGGATTTGAGACTTGTAGGCTTCTGGCAACGTCATCCGCGCTACCCGATTCAAGTAAGTTTGATAGTTGTCGTCCAACTTTTATATCCTCGCGCTCTCACTTAATTGATTTTAAGCAAAGTTACTCAATTTTACTTTCTAACCAGTTGCACTCACATTTCCCTATGCCTATCTACTTTTACTGGGGTGAGGATGATTTCGCCGTGGAAAAGGCGGTTCTGCTTCTGCGCTCAAGCGTCCTTGATCCTCAATGGACAAGTTTTAACTATACTTCACTCGGACAGGATGAACCCGATGCTGTGATCAGCGCGTTAAATCAAGTCATGACACCACCATTTGGATCTGGTGGACGCTTAGTTTGGTTGGTAAATACTACCATCTGCCAGCACTGCCCTGACAACGTATTAGCAGAATTACAGCGAACCCTACCAGTCATTCCCGAAAACTCATGTTTATTGCTCACCAGTAGCAACAAACCTGATGAACGCCTTAAATCTACCAAACTTTTGAAAAAATTCGCTCTTTTACAGGAATTTCCCCTAATTCCTCCTTGGAAGACGGAATTACTGGTACAGTCTGTTAAGCAAGCTGCTCAAACGGTAGGTGTGAAATTGACTGCCAAAAGTGTGGATATGTTGGCAGAGGCTGTAGGTAATGATACACGACTCCTTTACAATGAATTAGAGAAATTACGGCTTTATGCTGAAGGTAGTAACCAACCATTAGATGTCAACGCAGTTGCTCAGTTAGTAAAAAATACAACTCAGAATAGTTTACAATTGGCAGTAGCAATCCGAACAGGGGACACAGCTAAAGCTTTGGCGATCTTAGCCGATCTCCTGGCTGCTTGTGAACCTCCTTTGAGGATAGTTGCTACACTGATTGGTCAATTTCGCACATGGTTATGGGTAAAGATTATGATCGAAAGTGGTGAGCGCAATCAACAAGCGATCGCCCAAGCTGTTGAGATCAGCAACCCTAATCGCATTTACTATTTACAGAAAGAAGTCAACGCCCTGGGAGTGCAGCAACTGATTACCAGCTTACCCCTTCTACTAGAGCTTGAAGTTAGTCTCAAGCAAGGAGCAACGGAGACCACAGCACTTCAGACTAAAGTCATCCAACTTTGTCAAGTATTCCGAAGCAGATGAAAATAAAGACAAATGCTTGATAGAGTCTCTTCTGGAACTTCTCTCTCTTAAAATAATTCAAAGTCATTATCACAATTCCCACTATAGTTGTTTCTCCAGAGAGAAAATGAAGAGATTTTACAATTTTTGTTTCCGACTTAGCTTAACATGGTTGCTTTTCCCATCCTTGTTTTTAGCAACTTTCGCCACTAAAGGTTTAGTTTCCAGCGCTTTTGTCTTTAATTCAAAAGTTGACGCTCAAACTCCAGCACCAGTTAACAATGATGAAATTCAGAGCTACTCCAGAGCTTTATTAGGAATGGAACCCGCACGCCAACAAGCTTTTGAAGAAATTAAGAAAATTGTCGGTAGTGGGCAGCTTCCCAAAATTGTTTGTAATGATTCCAACAGCCTAAATGGTCTACCTAGTAAGGCTCGAGATATCGCTGTAAAATACTGCAACACATCCCAAAAAATAGTTGAAGATAATGGTCTAACCATTGATCGCTTCAATAAGATTACTGTAGAGGTGCAAAATAATGATAACTTAAAACGGCAGATTTATAATAATTTACTCCGCTTGCAAAAGAATCCTAACTCTCAGTAGGTCACCAACCAAGGCAAAAATAAAAAGTTAAAAGGCACTAATAAAAAAGAATAAAATAGATCCTACGCCCCTACGTCACACTCCGCTCACGGCGCGACACGATTTATTTATTGTAAAAAAGATAAAGATTTGTTTCGAGACAGGTA
>CAZZXJ010000432.1:0-5945 GCA_964657905.1 uncultured Stigonema sp. | reverse complement strand
CGGGGTGGGGTGGGATGTTCTGGGAATTATAAGTGATTTAGCGGACATGATATCAGTGAGGTATATCGGGTAGGGGCGATCCTGCCGTTCGCCCCTACGTTGTGGGTGTACTTCATCCGGTTGAAATCCGCTATATGTTCGTAAGGGCGGGGTTACCCCGCCCCTACAGTTTGGAACAATTTATTTATTGGTGTTCCCTAAGTCTATGAACTAACTCCAGTTTGCCATAACCAATCTTTAATCTCCTCGATTAGCCAGTGACGTTCCACGGTAGCAAGAGGACTAGAGGTAAATTTCTGTTTACCATATTGGAGTGTAATTCCTCTTGGCGCTGAACCTTGCTTAACGACCTCTTCGTCAACTTCATCAATCAGTACAATTTTACCCTGCTGCCGTCGGTAGCACAAACCAAATAACTTCCACCGGATTTCAAAATTAGCCTGTGCAAAGTACAACTCAGTTTGTCCAAAAGCAGGTAGCAGTGTTGCCGGAAATATTATATACAACAATGCAAAAAAAGACACAATAAACCATAGCTGAAAACTGCCAATACTTGTTGTCAGCAGATGAATCCAATTTGGCAGTTGCCAGACAAAAGGAGTTATGAAACCGATCAAGTAGAATAATCTGAAAGCCTTTTTTCCCCGCCGAGGAATTTTAATCTCTAGCTCAGTGGCAGACTTTTTGATTTGAATCTGACTACCTGTAGGCTTGCGGCTGCTCATTGGCGGACTGAGCGCGTGTTTATTCTGCAGTGCTTCTAGGGCAAGGCTCGCAGTGCTGAGTCGTTCTAGCACATTTGGTTCTGTGAGTTTGCCAATCCAATTCACAAAACCCAGATCCATACTTACCCGGTCAGCAAACTGAATGCGCGAATCCTGATGCGGCAAATCAGCAGGAGGCGTCCCCGTCAGCAGATGAATCAAGGTTGCGCCCAAAGCATACAAATCAGAGGCGGGAACTGCTCGACCAGCAAACTGTTCCATTGGCACATAGCCATAAGTTCCCACAACTGTGAAAGTAGCACCTTCCAACACTGCTTGATCTTGCACTGCGCCAAAGTCAACAAGGTAAACCTGCTCATCCTCACCCCAAATTAAATTACTGGGCTTGATGTCTCGATGCAACACAGGAGGATCAAGTTCGTGCAGGTAAACGAGAATGCTCAGAACTTCCGCAGCTATTTTCTCTACCTGTGGCGCAGAAAAACGTTGACCCAAATCTAGCAATTGCTGAATAGATGCTCCGGGAATATAACTCTGTACCAACCCAAACCAGGGAAATCTAGAACCTGGCTGCTGTTCTAGGACGAAGTAATCTCGATATTTAGGAATGCGGGGATGATTGAGATTTTTTAGCACTTGCGCCTCACGCTCAAAAAGCTTGTGTTCATCCCACTGCATCTGTGGAGTCATAGTTAGCAGCTTGACAACAACTTGTTCTTGGGGTTGTGTAGCCAAATCTAGTGCTAACCAGGTCTGACGACTAGCATCTTGCCCTAATTCTTCTTGGAGTTGATAGCGATTATTGAGTATCTGTCCTGCTTGTGTCATCCTCAACAGCCCTTACCGTAATTCCCTAAAGTCCTAACCAATGCTTGATTTCTTCTATTAGCCAACGGCATTCTTCTTCAGACAGAGGTGGCTTCAATCTCGTAAACGAAAACTCTTGAACACCTACTGCGAGGGTAACTTCAGGGACTTTGTGACTCCCATAGCCACCAGCATCACTTTTAAAAACTTTGTCAATTTCTAAGACATTACCTTGCTGTCGTTTCAAACGAACACCCAGTAATTTCACCTCAATTTCAAATAGCTGATGGTCAAAGTAAATATTGGTTTCCATAAAGGTAGGTATGATAAACCAACCTGCCAATACCAGACCAGCTATTAACCAAATCAAAGTGTGCCAACCCCAAACGTTGCTGAGCAAATACAACCAAAACCCTAGTCCCACCAGTACAGTCCTGTTCTGAGGATTAGCTAAAACCTTGCGCCAAGGCACAGGAAATTGAATCTGCAAACGACTAGGAGATTTTTTCATCCGAATCCAGGTTTCGGAGGGTCGTGGACTAACGATGGCACTGATAGCAGTTTGATTTTCCTCAAGAACCTGAAGCGCCTCGATCGCATGAAGAAAGCGTTTGTGTTGATTTGGTTGTGTAAGTTGTCCCAACCACCGGACAAACCCAGGATTGAGCCTAACCAGTTGGGCAAACTGCAAGCGTGAATCCTGATGGGGCAAATCAGCTGGCGGAATACCCGTGAGCAGATGAATTAAGGTTGCTCCGAGGGCATAAAGGTCAGACGCCGGAGTTGCACGTCCGCCAAATTGTTCTAACGGTGCATAGCCATAGGTTCCCACCACCGTAAAAGTTGCTCCCTCTCGGGCGGCGCGGTCTTGGACTGCACCAAAGTCAACCAGATAGATCTGGGAATCCTCGCCCAATAGCAAATTGCTGGGCTTGATGTCCCGATGCAGCACCGGGGGACTCAGACCATGTAGGTAAATTAGGATCTTAAGGATATCCGCAGCTATTTGCCGCGCCTCAGCTTCCGCAAACACTCTGCCCTCAGTCACTAATTCTTTAAGTGACGCGCCAGGAATGTATTCCTGGACTAATCCAAACCAGAGCATTCGCTCCTCAATGCAAAAATAACCGCGATATTTGGGAATTCGCGGATGGTCAAGCTGTTTCAATATCTGAGCTTCTCGCTCAAACAGTCTCAAATTCTCCCACTGCACCTGGTCGCTAAAGGTCAGCAGTTTGACCACTACTTTCTCTTGTGCTGACAAATCCTGTGCTAACCAGGTTTGACGACCCGCACTTTCACCTAGTTTTTGTTTCAGTTGATAGCGATCATGTAAGACCTGTTGCCTTTGCAGCATCGTGTCGCCATTCCTTCGCACTTCATGAAAAACCCCAAGCAGCTTCCTGTCAAGCGGAAGCTTCTTTATTATGTGGCAATATACTTATATACTAGATGAATTGTCAGTATTCCAGATGTCCCACCCAATTTTTGGCGAAACTGACATCCTGCGTTCGGAGAATATTCCTGCGCTCTTGTTTTTTCTAGAATCCACCACGATAGTAGCCCACCATCATCGGTCTTGGTGGGCACTGCCCACCCTACAAACTGACTCAATATTCCTGCGCTCTTGTTTTTTCTAGAATCCACCACGATAGTAGCCCACCATCATCGGTCTTGGTGGGCAGTGCCCACCATACATGTTTATTTGCATCTCAGTATCATTTCATTCGTCCAGACGTTCTTCTATCCTAGTATGTATGTCGATTTAGTTCTGCCATGCTGTCTCACCCCATAACCCCAAGCACTGCTCTGAGCTGCGGAAGTCTGCGGCGAGTACACCATATTGCCCTCAATGTCCACGATATGCAAGCTTCCCGACACTTCTACAGCACTATCCTTGGTTTGCAAGAATTGACAGGCGAGGAGGTTCCCGCAACCCTTGTAGAGTTGGTAGTAGAAGGGAAAGTAGCCAACTTCGTTACCCCCGATGGTACTATCCTAGATTTATTTTGGACACCCGACTTGTCCCCACCAGATCCAAATCCAGAACGCACTTTCACCAGAGCTTACCACCTAGCCTTTGACATAGATCCGCAATTATTTGAGCAAGCAGTCGAAGTGCTAAAACAAAACCAAATAGCGATCGCCCACGGACCAGTCACACGTCCCACCGGCAGAGGTGTATACTTCTATGACCCCGATGGATTTATGATTGAGATTCGCTGTGATCCTCAAGACATGGCTAATGGAACACTGCTAACAATTGACAATTAGCAATTAGCAATTAGCAACCAACAACTAACAATCAACAATCAATGCAAATATTTCAAGTGATCGAGGAAACAATCAAAAAACCTTTTATTCCACACGAGCCACACAAGCAATCATTGAAAGCTTGGGCAATGTTTTGCCTTAGAAACAAAGGTTTCAAGGTGATATATGCCGAACAAGCTGACTTTGCTATTGAAACCAGGAGTGGCGAAAAACTTTATTTTAAAGTCACAAATAGTGCAGTTGACTTAGACAACAAATATGGGTGGATAGTTTGGGATAGTGCTACAAAAAGCGCTAGCCTTATACCACCTCAATCTTAACCGCAGATGGACAAGGCAGCTCTCTGGTGGAGGGTTTCCCGACAGAGGGGACTGCGATAGCGTAGCGATCTTCGGGTACCCCCGCGTCGGCACCGTCACCCGAAGGGCGTTGGGCACTGCCCACCAGCACGAACACAAGGGAGGTGCAAGATGTGAGATGAGCAACTCAAAATTCAAAATTTCTCCACTCGCGTATCGGCGGAGTAACCTCGCCCCTACCTCCCCCAATCACAAATGGTTCCAGGTGGTGATTGTACCACTCTCCTTGAAACCGCTCAGCAACAAATGGTCTGATGATAAACTTGGGTGGGCGACCATCTTGAACATCAATCCGTACGAATGAGTAGGGAAGTCGCTGTTGTGAAGCGTAACCATTGCGACCAACAAAAAGCAGTGAATCCGCAACTTTGCGATCGCAACTTCCTACTATATCCTCAAAAGTCTCCATCAATTCTGATCCCTCCTCTCGCTGACGGCGGGGAAGATGACCACTACCACCACTAATGATGCAGTTGATGTTTGAGTCAGCGTGTCCTGTGTCAGTTGTACGAAGATATTCTAGACAGTGAGCGTGACCATTCAAAATTAAATCAACTATTGACTGTCCCTGAGTCAGGGAACCAAGGGTGTCAGCCACCTGATCAAATACCGAACGCAGATTGTGGCGAACCGCTAAAGTTTGTGCTTGATACCACTTAGTTGCCTCAGTGACATAGGGTGGATGGTGAAGATAGATGATACGTCCGCGTACTTCCTCGGTATTCCAAGATTCGATCAGCCTGTCTCGCAGCCAGTCAAGTTGTTCAAAGTCGGTATTAGGGACATTATGGGGTTCCAGTTGTTTTTCAATATCAATTTTAACTTGATCAATTTGGTTTAACTTGGCTTTGAGAGCATCTAGTTTTTCGGCTTGATCAGGAATATTCGGGTTGAGGTGAGTGCAAAGTGACAAAATTTGCAGTTCTTCTTGCTCTATATCGTGTTGACGCTTGGACAGTTCGCGGCGCTTGGTTTCCCCCTCTTTAGTTGCGCTTAGTGGTGAGGGTTCGTTAAAAGTATTAGAATCAAGGGCAAAAAAATCAATGCCGCCGTAGCGGAAAGTGTAATAGCGGTTTGGTAAGCGGGTAAAACGTCCAGGTTCGTAACGCAAACAGTAACCCGTGTTAGTTTTAGCCGTGTAATGCCCGTCTAGGTGACGTTCTAACTCAACACCCGAGGCAGTTGCCTTCAAGTAGTCAAGAAATGCTTGTGCATAAGCGTCGCCTTGATAAGATCCATGCCAGCCAATCTCGAAATCTTTGTGGCGCAGGAGGCGACGCAGCACAAGGGAGGTTCCGGAAAACAAGCGCGACATCAACGGCACATCATAGTAATCATGATTACCAAGTACCGGGAGGATTGGCATCTTAAACATCATCTGGTTATAAGGAATGCGTTGAGCGTTTTCACCTCCCTCCAAAAACTCGCGGTAAGGCTCGATAAAGTTTTTTTGGTAATACTCATGGGAACCCACTACATAAATCACATCGCCTGTGTGCAACACAAAACGACACTGATCGCGGTGAGCAAGCATCAGTTCAGCGATTTGTCTTTGGGGGTGATGTTCGTCAATTGACTTGGTACCACTATCTCCTATGACCATAAAAGAAAATTCTGGACTATCCGATTTGTCATCGTCTAGAACCATGCAGGTTTGGTTAATCCCCCGTTGGACAATACTCGGATGGCGCCACCGCACCCGTTCCTTCATCTTTTGAATTTTCACAGGAATTGGTGGGTCAGAAATGAATTCCATAAAAATTATGAATTATGAATTATG
>CAZZXJ010000431.1:0-5960 GCA_964657905.1 uncultured Stigonema sp. | reverse complement strand
GGCGACTGTTGTTTTCTCGGGCATTACACCAATTTTAGTCTTGGTAGACAAATTGGATATAGGTATTTCCTGGTTCAAGTGGCTCCCGGTCATCTTCCCAGCGGTCGCATCCATAGTTGCTAGTGTCGTTACCTCCTTTCCTTTTCAGGAAAATTCCGTGGCTGCTAACACTACCGTTGAATTATTAGAAGCTGAACAAGAGAAATTTGTCTTGGGAGTGACTGAAACTTATCGTTGCTATGATGTTGACGATGAAACCCAACGTCAACAAAAGGCAAAACAGGCAATAGAAAATTTTATTATTCAAGTGAATAATATTCACCTTAACCAAGTGCAACAATTAAGTAAGACAAAGTCAGGCGAGGAGAAGACAGAGCAAATTCAATCTGTCGAGTCTAAGCAGGGGCAGAGTTAACGAAACTGACAGCGTTTTGTCCCGGCTTTTTGAGAAGATGGGCCAAGCTGACCATTACCATTGGTAATTGAAGAAAGGTTGGAGGTAGATGTTCAATATGACTAGTGTACTGCCAGTGAATGCAGCAACTGAAATTGAGAGCCGAAAAGCCGATCACCTAAGTCTCTGCCTAGAGGGGGATGTACAGTTCCAGCACTTAACTAATGGGTTTGAGTGCTATCGCTTTACTCATTGCTGTCTTCCGGAATTAGATCGCAGTGACATCAATCTCCAAACAACCTTCCTTGGCAAAAATCTCGGTGCCCCACTGCTGATTTCTTCCATGACTGGGGGAACCGAATTGGCACGGCTAGTCAACACTCGGTTGGCAACTGTTGCTCAACGCTACGGATTAGCAATGGGAGTTGGTTCGCAACGAATTGCTCTTGAACAACCCCACTTAGCCTCTACCTTCGCCGTGCGCTCCCTTGCTCCTGACATTCTCCTGTTCGCGAACTTGGGGGCTGTGCAGTTGAATTATGGATGTGGTCTCGACGAATGCTTACATCTTGTTAACTTGCTGGAAGCGGATGCACTCATTCTGCATCTGAACCCCCTGCAAGAGTGTGTGCAATCCCAAGGAGATACAAATTTCCGAGGGCTGTTAAGTAAAATTGCCAAGCTTTGTCAGCAACTACCCGTTCCCGTTGTTGTCAAGGAAGTGGGAAATGGAATTTCTGCTGCAATGGCACAAAAGTTAATTGATGCGGGAGTGACAGCAATTGACGTAGCAGGATCTGGTGGAACCTCATGGGCAAAAGTGGAAAGCCTCCGGGCTAAAGACAACAAGCAGCGCCGTCTGGGACAAACTTTTGGCGACTGGGGGTTACCAACCGCTGAGTGCTTGAACTCCATCCGAACAGTCGCGCCAACAATTCCCTTGATTGCTTCTGGTGGGCTGCGCAATGGATTGGACGTGGCTAAGGCAATTGCCTTAGGAGCCGATCTCGCAGGTTTAGCTCGACCTTTTCTGGAAGCTGCCGTAGAATCGGAAGCAGCCGTCGATGAGTTGGTCCTCGTTCTCATTGCTGAACTCGAAACAGCTTTATTTTGCACTGACAATCCAACCCTACTAAAACTAAAACGTTCTGGTGCACTGCAACGTGTAATCGCAGTCTAAGTCAGTAACTCAGGTCTAAAGACACGCTCGTTTCCCGCATAAGTACTTACGCAAAATTATTTATGTCATTGCGAGCGAAATGAAATGTAGCGTTTGCACAACTACTTACCGAGTGATTCTATGAACTCACTTTTAACAACTACACTTGCTCCCATTAAACCAAGAGCCGAAGATAGCTTTACCATTACTTTTGCACCATTGTCCATTGAAGAAGCCTACTTTAACGCTAACGACCAATCTAATGGGGCAGTGGTGGTGATGAGTGGAATGGTTCGTAATCAAACCGATGGTAAACCTGTGGTTTCCCTTGAGTATCAGGCATACGAACCGATGGCAATACGGGTGTTTTATCAAATTGCTGCTAATATTCGTGACCATTGGTCTGATGTGAATCGCGTAGTGATTCATCATCGCATTGGCCATTTGGAAATAGGGGAAATTAGCGTTTTAGTGGCAGTTGGTTCTCCTCATCGCAAAGAGGCATTTGACGCTTGCCAATATGCAATTGATACCCTCAAACACAATGCACCTATTTGGAAAAAGGAACATTGGGCAGATGGTTCCAGCAACTGGGTAAGTATTGGTGCTTGTGAAGATCAAGATTGTTAATAAAAGTAGTCAGGAGTCCTGACTCCTGGCTCCTGACTCCTTCTAACTAATAATAAATTTATAAATTCGTAACACTTATTAACACATTTCTCAGGATTCTATTTCAGTTTGTTACTATTTTGTGTCTCCCAAAGGGCTATTCCTTTAGACTTATCTCCTATAGAAAACTTTTGGGATCAACGCAAATGCACTCACTAAGTTTTATCTGTCACGGATTTGTCGTTGCTGTTTCTTTTGTCGCTTGTATTGCGGGTCTCTTGTTATTGTGGGACTGCAAACAAGAAAAGGATGAAGTGGAACAAACAGAGATCATTCTGTTTAGAATGAGCTTTTCTTACTGGTTAGTTTACTGTGTTGCCTTTGCCATCCAGAAAATAGTGTTACCCGATTGGGAAACTATGATGATGGCTTTGAGGATAACGACTACTTTGTCATACTTTTTAACATTTTCTTGCATTCTCAGCTTGCCACTACATAAATTTGCGGTGCGACATGTCGAAGAATGATTGTTAAAAGTCAGAAGTCAGGAGTCAGAAAAACCCAACGGACGAATAAAAAAATCAGGAGTGTTAATCAACACGAATTCATTCTGGCTTCTGTCTCCTGTCTCCTGACTCCTGAATTATTAATTTCTTTTTCATTGAGATGGCGATCGCTGATTCAAGTTGCTCTCGGTCTAAAGTGGTCACAATAAACACCTCTTGCACCGTTTTTCCTTCGCGTGCAATCACCTTAAACCCCCCCCGAAGTGGTACAGACACGCGCAATTGTAACACCGGGCAGTGACCTCTCACCCGCCCGAGTTGTCCCGGTGTAACGGTCTGAATGCCATCATGGTGTATCAGCCGTTCTAGCACTGGGATGAGACTACGAATGTGGGTTGAGTGGTTCCAAACAAGCCTGCCATCGGTATTTTTGCCCATTGTGGTTAAGCAGCCTCTAAAGGAGCCATAGTCAAACCCGCACGACGCAGCTGCTGGTGGTATAGTTCCGCAGCTTCTTGGGGACCGATCCAGACAATCGCTTGACCTTCATAGTGTACCTGATTGGTGAGATCCCAAGCGTGATCGCTCGTCATTCCCGGAATGTACTTCATTAAACATTCAGCAACATGCTGAAATGTATTAAAATCATCATTCAAAACAATCACTTTATAATTCGGATAGGGCTTGCTGGTGACTTGTTTAGACTGTTCAGGAGCTACAGTTGGTGCCGTTGCCATTCCGTAAATAACTGCTGAAAGTCTGGTAACCATAAATACTTAACCAATAGAGTTTAACAAAACAACACTACAAGTAACTAGTTTAGTTCATTGTTAATGGTTATTAGTTAGTGGTTAGTGGGTATTCTTGACAACTAACCACTAACCACTAACTAATTATTTCCAACCTTGCCAGTTTTCGTTAAAAATGGAGGTATCGGGGAAGGCTGTGGGGTTACCATTATTCTCCAACAGTCGTTTGAGAGCTTCCAGGCGCGGATCGGCAGACGGCAAGTTATCTACCAGTTGGTAGGGTGCGATCCCATTTTTTAAAGCAAAAGCGGCTGTAGTTCCTGCTGCTGCACCAGCAGACCATTCAAAGGAGTGGACTCTATAAGCAGCAGCGGCAATGTGACTAGTAGCAATACTTTTCCCACCTACTAGCAAATTGTCAATTTTCTGGGGAATCATTGCCCTTAAAGCAATTTGAAAGGGATATGCTTGCCCTGCGCCACGACGTTCCCCAGGACGTTCTGTATTACCAGGGGTTTCCGGAGGGCTTTGGGTCATACAAGGATGGAAGTCTATAGCGTAGTGACCAATACCCACAGCATCAGGGAAGATAGTAGAACGAGTACGCCGGATCGCTTTTTCAGCAGGCTTCTGACCGGAGATGACTGATGTTGCTTCCAAACCTGCAAGTGCTGCTTTCAAGCGAAGATACTCATCTGGTGAAAGTGTCTGGTGGTAATACTCGTCATTGTAATCGCGACGAGAAATATCAATTTCCGAGATATTAAAGCCTCCCGGATATCCCCAACTGGGGCGTCCAATGATGCGCCGTGATTCTCGCATGTAGGGATATTTCGACAAGCCGTGTACTGTCCCCATTGGAGAATCTAGCCCGTATAAAAGGCGGATGTTCGGTTGCGGCTGCTTCACCCCATCTCCCAGTTGGGAATCTGTAGTCCCAGCAAACAGCCAATAAAAGAAGCCCAAGGCATTTTCTTCGGCTTTGCGTAGGCTTTCGACCCGCAGTCCGCCTATCCAGTTTCCAGGATTCAACTGCCCAGCAGCTTCGAGTTGTTCGCGAGTATAAAGCAGGTTATCAGCAGATGTTCCTGGGCGGTAGTCGTTACCCCAAGTCCAGTTTTGCATGGTGATGTCCCCTGGCATGGGAGCAGTAAACTTGGTTCCGCCGAATTCCATTTGTTTCCCTGGTTGGGAACTCTTGATCCGACGGTAGGTGAAAACCAAGGGAAAGCTTGCCAGTCTCTTTAATTCATAGCTATAATACGGCGCATACTCTGGATAAAATTGAGGCGTTGTATACTTTTGCGGCTCTTTGGTCGCCTCCATTGCAAAGGTGTAAGTAAAGCCTTGAGGGCAATAGGCGTAGTTGTCTCGACTAGAAGAAGAAGGATCCAAGTAGGAAAGCTGATCAATACCAAGGCGGTAGGGGACATCAGCAAGAGCAATTATTTCCCCTGTTTCACTGGCGTCTACAACATACCACTTGGGAGCATTGCCTCCTGAATTGCCTTTCATTGGCTGGGGAATAAAGTTGATAATGGTTTTGGCAAACCGAGAAGAGTTTTGGTAGCTATAAGTGTCTTCGATTGTTTGAGATAGGGGAAAGGTGTTGATGGGTGGTGCGCCTTGAGCTGGTTGATGTTGGATAGCGATCGCACTATTAATGAGTTTGCCATCGGCACTTTTTTCCAATTCCTTAATGACCGTGTTCGGGAACCATTCCAACTTACCTTGACCACGGTCGGCAGCATCTTTGAGCATATTCGTCAAGATTTCATGACCATCATGAGGCATAAAGCATGACTCGCTGACCCAACAGTTACCGGGGTTGAGTTTGCCGTACTTGCGCTGAATGCGCTGGCGTAATTCCAAGTAACCACGAGAGTAGAATAAACGCGATCGCTGAGTTGGTCGTTCATCTAGTGCAGATGTCCCCTGAGAAGAAATTTGTCCCCCCAACCAATCGGTAATTTCCGTAAGGCAAACCGTTTGTCCTGCAAGTAAAGCTTCATAAGCGGTGGCGACACCAGAAAGTCCACCACCCACAACTAGGATGTCACAATTGACTGTTTTGTCCGCAGTTCTAGGGGGTGCAGCAATCACAGAGAAAGGTGTGAGAATTGAGATGAGAAAGAGACTAATTAGCGATGTCTGACGACAAGCCACTACATGTTTACGCTTCATATTGAGCAAAGTTCCGTTCAACTCCAGGTTTCACCCCCCTCGGTCCACCCAAATCAAGCAACTTGTACAGGAAGACCATAGAGGTATGGGGTGATGAAAGGAGGGTAGTCCGCGTTGGCGGACTACCCTACCTAATCGGTACGCCAGAGGATGGCGTATACATATGACAAGTACTCTATCAGCACTTGTAGACCCTTCCATACTGAAAATTGTTCTGCTCAAGCTCTTTTCGAGTCTACAATGTTGACTCCACTCAGTTCAGACTCATCAATCAATACGCTTGCTGTTAAGAGAATTTGCCAACCGTCAATCTGTGTAGAGACGCGAAATTCTCGCTGTGTGCGTTGGGCGGGTTTCCC
>CAZZXJ010000430.1:0-5983 GCA_964657905.1 uncultured Stigonema sp. | reverse complement strand
CGATAGCGAAGCGTTAGCGGGTACCCCCGCGTCGGAACGAGCGTCACCCGAAGGGACTTCGTTTGTATAGCCGCGATTTCTAATCGCTAGGTATATTTGCAAAGGTGAAATGCTCCATTTAGCAATTCTATTTGATCGCTGAAAATTCAAAGTGCAAGAAACCGGGTTTCTCAGCGTCAAAGAGTTATTTAGGCTCGCTCTCTTATTGAGGACTTACATAAAAGCTTATATTTACTTCGTATTCTTCGCGTCTTTGTGGTTCGTTAAAATTTTTTATAAAACCACGAAGGCACGAAGAAACCAAGAAACTACTTATAAGCCTGCGTAAGTCTACGCAACAAGTGAAAGATGTTTAATCATCAATCGGTGCATTGGTAATCCCAGTGGCTAGGGCTGCTTGCAGGGTATCGGGGATCAACCAATTTGTCTCCTCACCAGCCTGGAAAACTTTAGCAGGCGGAACATTGAATTCAATTTCTGATGTTTGTGGATTTCCCTTAACGATTAGCCGAGTTCCATCGACAATCTTATAAGCTACAGCACCCCTAGGTTGTTGTCCTTCAACAGAATTTAACCCTGCTACTTTCACATCACTTGGTAGGTAAACGCCGTCACAATCCCATTCATCGTCAGTTTCCTGACCACTTGGTAGTAAATAAAGGGCATTGTCGTAGGTGGAGTATGATTTTTTGCGTTTCTGACCGTAGACCAATATTGCTGTTCCGGTTTCATTACGGCACTGACCCCAGTTTTCTCCCGTTTCCAAGAGGTATTTCTGAAACTGTAAATCAGCAATTTGTTGGACAGTCTCTGGTGTAGTGCCTTCGGTTTCCTTTTGCTTCAAGACACTATCTAGGGATTGAGTCACTTTAATATAGTCAGGATTTTTGGTAAATTTTTTGTCTGCCCATGAGGGTTGAGCAACCACTAAATTAACCAGAAAAATTAAGACAACGACAGCAATTTTGAAGATTTTCATGAGTTTTATCCTTTTGGTGTACAAGTATTTGCTAACTGAAATTACTTTATTTTTTGGATTTTTTTTAAGATTGTACCAGTTGCAAAAATAGGTTCAGCAGGAAGGGATATTTGCCTTTTATTCGTGCAACTTATCCTACACTGTCTATAATTCAGTTTCATCCTTCTTTTGGTTTAACAAGTAGCTGCTCTCCTCAATTCTTCTCGGCTTCGGGGATTCGCCAAATGTTCTTACTCTGAGTCAACAGACAAAAACCGCTGATTACTAAAGTGAGTACAGCTAAACCACGATTTTCCAAAGTGTGACTTTCCATGAGAATCAAAACACCCAGACCAATCAGGACAAAGGGAACGAGTTGATTACCATAGCGGGTTAGGGCATCGGCGATCGCCGGAGTGCGAGTTAACAGGTAGGCAGCAGAACACCAAACTCCCACCATTGAGAAGAACACTCCCAGAATTACCAGAAGAGTCTCCCATGTACTACTAGCAAACAACGGCGCGTAAATAGCAATGTTGTCACCCCCATTTGCAATTGTTACCGCCGCCACACTGTAGGTTTGGGGAGACAGAAAGCTGCTAAACCAAGGGTGAACAGACTGTTCTTTTTCGGCCTCCGCTTCGCTATCATCAATATCCTGGTTCAGCCAGCGATTGATCCCAATCATCATGGGAGCAATACCAAGCAATCCAATCCAGGGTTGCGGTAGGATGAGGCTGCCGAAGAAACTGGGTAGGCTAGCAAAAACCAGGGTACTGAAACCAAGGTACTGACCCGCAACGATATGATGACTACGGAATCTTGCATTCACCTGGGAGAAAAACAGCGACAGAAGCACAATGTCGTCAAGGTTGGTAGCAAAGAAGGCAGTTAACCCCGTGGGAATTGCAGTAGATAATCCGCTCATTGATGTTTGTCCTTAATTCTTGTGCTGGCGTTATTCGTCTTCAACTGATGAGGAAATTCTCACTGGCTAAGGGTTGTACATCTCATCAATTCCCCGTTGCATCGACCCCACAATTCCTGGAGAACGGCGTTTTTGCCAGAAAAACCATCCACAAGTGACAACCAAGTAGAGCAAGAATAGGTAGGGAAACGTATTGTAAGGGGCATCTGGCACTGGGAACCATGCGCTTCCTGGAATTCCCACACTACCTAACACTGGAATGATCATGAATCCAACTCCCAGAAACGCAAATACCGCATCCAGGGTCCGGAGTTTTCTGATTCTGTATAGGTAAAGTGGCGCCGCGATGGAAATCAGGATGTACACCGTTAAAAATCCGAAGCTAGAGATGGCCCCCAGATAACCCATACTGTCGAACAATTTGATGTGAAAGAACGACATGAGTGCGGGGATCACAAAGATCATTAGCGAACACATCTTGATCGCCACGTAGGGTGTTTTGTTGGTGGAGTGTGCTGCACCTAGTTTGGAGTTAAACAAACCGTGACGTGCCATCATGAAAAACACTCTGGCTGCCGGATTGATACAACCAAGCACACAACTAAAGAAGCTAAATAGGGCACCTACTGCCACTAGTTCTCCGAACCACCCTAATCCTAGCTGTTGTGAGAGAAAAGTTAGCGGCTCTTCGGTTTTGGCAATGGATACGCCAGTACCACTAAAACCAAGCACTTCAATATAAGTTGTGGCAACGAAGAATAGACCCGCCAATATAGTACTACTCATCAATGCTCTGGGAATGGTGCGTAAGGGATTTTTGGCTTCATCTCCCAATGAGGTGGCACTTTCAAAGCCAGAGAAGCCAAACATCACCAACACCAATCCCATTGCCACCTTACCAGGAGTCACACCTTGAAGAGTCAGTTGCGGCAGATCCAATGCAAAACCCTTGTGTGCCCAAATGATCATGCACAAGATTGAGATCAGCGCAATGGAGATGCCCTCCAGCCACAACATCGCCACGGCTGAGAGTTGGATGTCTTTATAAGCTGCATACCAGGAAATCCCAGCACCGAGAGCTAACAGTGTAATACTTGAGGGATGGATGCCCACTTGGCCAATCAAGGTACTGCTGAAGTTGGCAAAACCACACAGCACTGACATGCCTGTAAATAAATACGCCAGTATCAAACTCCAGCCGCAAATCACACCTGCTGTCGGACCAAGACCTTTGACTATGTAGGAATACAGCGAACCCGGAGAAGCTGAGCGACTGGCGAATTGATTAATGTTAATACTGACAAACACTAGCCCAATCAAGCCGATGAGAAAACTTAGCCAAGTCCCGTTTCCTGACAGCGCCACAATTAAGCCAATGTTGGATGCAGGTATTGTTGTGGGTGCAATCACTGCGAACGATTGCGCTAGGACTTCTCCAAACGAAAGGCAGTCCGGTTTTAAACCGTTTTTGCTCTGTTTATTCTGCTGTGTAAGTTGAATTTCTTTAGTCATGAGCAAATTTACCAGTGTGTAGATGTTCAAATTGGGTGCTGTTACCTCAAATTGAACTGGTATTTGCCTTCACAAGGATCTTTTGCCAAAGGCACATTCTCACTATATTGCTGCTCACCCATAGGAGCAAATACTCTTTTTTGTCAAAGTTATAAACTGAATTTATGAATAACATATTACCTGTATACAAAAAAACATGGTTTTTTTAATTTACGTGGTTTCATTAAGATGAACTTTGTTCTTTACTATGAGTTGAGTAAGGATTTTGCTGGTGTTCACAACAAATGAACAATAAAGTAATAATTATTACAAAGTATTTTATTATGGATGCGCTTAATAAATCATCACTACTAGAATATACTAATTTGGGGCTAAAATATAAAAAGTAAATACTATTTATTGATAAATATACAGTATAATAGAATTTATTTATTACTTTATAGCCGTGAGAGTAATCCATCAGGAAGCTCTAAAGAGCCAAAATGACGTTTGAGCAGTTGCGAATTTTTCTAGCAGTTGCGAAACTTCTGCACTTTACCCGTGCCGCAGAAGCGCTTTACCTTACCCAACCAGCCGTCAGTGCAGCGATCCAAACCCTGGAAGCAGAATACGGCGTGAAACTATTTCATCGGGCTGGTCGCAATACGCAAATTACTGATGCTGGCAAGTTGCTACAAACAGAAGCACAAAAAATTCTTGACCAAGTTGCGTTAACCGAGCGGGGCTTGCGAGAATTGAACAATATGCAACAGGGTGAGTTAAAGCTCGGATCAAGTCTCACCATTGGTAACTACTGGTTACCCGCGAAGATTAGTCAATTCAAGGGTCAGTATCCCGGCATTGTTGTTAACTGTACATTGGGCAATGCGGAAGAAATTTGCGAAGGGACAGCAATCGGACTATTTGATTTAGGGTTAGTGACAGGAGATGTCAAAGCCTCTCTCCAGAACTATTTGAGGCAAGAAGTTGTGGGGAGCGATCGCCTACAAATTGTTGTTGGCAACTATCATGCTTGGTATAAGCGAACAGAGATTTCTCCAGAGGAACTTCTCACAACCACTTGGGTGATGCGAGAGTCTGGTTCTGGAGTTCAGCAGGTGTTTGAGCAAGCCCTACAAAGTTGGGGAATAGATCCTACTCAATTAAATGTTGTTCTCGTCTTGAACAGTAGCGAGATGGTGAAGGCTGTCGTTGAAAGCGGTGTTGGTGCAGCCGCAATTCCGGAATTGATGGTACAAAAAGAACTAAAGCTGTCTACACTTCATGCAGTTCAGGTCATAGATAAAGAAAAAGGCTCTGGTACAAAGCTGGAAATTATTCAACCTGTTTGGAAGTTGAAACACCAGCAGCGTTTTCAGACTCGAATTGCCAGCGCTTTTGAGGTGATATTGAATCAGGGTCTTTAACCCTCTTTTGTCACTCTAGGCAGAGGAAAAATATAAAGAAGGGCGATATTTCCAAGGCAATATACGATACGAGCGGGAGAATACCTTCACCAGCAGGAAAATAAACCATTGCATGATGCTGGAATTCGAGTTATACCCATTTCTAGACAAACCAATAAAGTTGGTGGCACACATGATGGGGGATTACCACATTAGGGAACACCAAGAAATAAATTGTCCGAAATTGTAGGGGCGGGGTTACCCCGCCCTTACTTACGAATGATACGATTGAGCGGTCTACGGTTGGGATATTTTATTTTTTGGAAGTCCCTTAACTTCCAAGTTTCAGATGGGGAATTAGCAGCATCCAGCCAAGCATCAATTGTCGTGGCTTTAGCCCCACAAAATCCCACAGTCAACTTAGACTTAACCCCCAGTTTCCCTACAACACCAGGACAACAAGTCATTGTCCAAACCCAAGCCACTGGTTTAGCTGATATTACTGGTAATACTGTCCAACACACCTTTACGTCGAGTGGTGAATACCAAACTACTCTCACGGTCGTAGATGCATATGGGTTAAAAGATACTAAAACAGTAACAGTATACGTTGGTAGTACTGCCCCAACTTCAGGAGATGACCCAATTCCTCCTGGCTTTGGTGATGTTGCACCCCAAATTACAGATTTACCAGTACCGAAAAAAGTCTACTCACTTGACCCCACTAACTTCAGTGCTACTGCTACTTCACCTTTGGGTGAACCGCTAACTTATACTTGGAACTTTGGTGATGGTACAGAAGCAGTAGTTGGTCAATCAGTTAGCCACACCTTTGTAGCGAGTGGTCAATATGATGCCACTCTCACCGTCACGGATGATTTTGGTTTCTCTGATACTAAGACGGTGACAGTATACGTTGGTAGTACTGCACCGACAGAAAATGATGACTCCTCTTTACCAGATTGGAATGGAACCTGGGACGATATTTTCAGTCAATTTGGCAACATGAATTAGAGAAGTTATTGAGAGCGATCGCTCTCAAGGAACGCGATAAACGTCATTCATAATTCATAGCTTGCTTGCGAGAGTGCAGTAATCTTGGGGCAAGTTGCTTTATTTTATGAATGTACCCCCTCACTCTAACTCTTCAAAAACAAATTATTTCCTTACTTTCACTTATGTTGCAGGGACGGAGGAATA
>CAZZXJ010000429.1:0-6009 GCA_964657905.1 uncultured Stigonema sp. | reverse complement strand
TAAAAATTAAAAATTAAAAAAGAAGATTCTGCTCACTTTTTTAATTTTTAATTTTTAATTTCTTATCTTCCAACGCCTACATATTGAAAGCCAGCCCGTACCATTTTTTCAGGATCAAGGAAGTTGCGACCATCAATTATGACTGGGTGGATCATCAAGTTTGCCATCTTGGTGTAGTCCAAATTATTGAACTGTTGCCATTCCGTTACAAGTACCAAAGCATCGCAGCCGTCAGCCAGTCGTTCAGCATCAGTTTCTACTAGCACACCGGAAAGTCCATGACGCATACCTGTTTGGGAAACAATTGGATCGTATGCCTTAACTTTGGCTCCTAGTCGGTTGAGCTGCTCAATGAGATTGAGCGCTGGTGCGTCGCGCATATCATCAGTATCAGGCTTGAAGGTTAAACCAAGCAATCCTACAGTTTTGCCTTTGAGGATTTTCAGGACTTGCTGGAGTTTTTCAACGGCAATCAGGCGTTGGCGTTCGTTAACACTCACAGCAGATTTGAGCAACTGGGCTTCGTAACCGTAGTCATCAGCAGTGTGAATGAGTGCAGCAACATCTTTGGGAAAGCATGAACCTCCCCAACCGATGCCAGCATTTAAGAATTTGTTACCAATACGGCTGTCTAAACCAATACCTTTAGCGACTTGAGTCACGTCGGCACCGACGCGATCGCAAATATTTGCAACTTCGTTAATAAAACTAATCTTAGTCGCCAGAAAGGCATTAGCGGCGTATTTAATCATCTCCGCCGAACTGAGGTCTGTTGCTAGTATGGGCACTGGCAGTAAAGATGGGTCAGATGCGTACTTGCGCTCGACAATTGGAGCATACAATTCTTGCATCATCGCGATCGCTTTCGGACTATTGCCCCCTAGGACAATGCGATCTGGGTTAAAGGTGTCGTATACGGCAGAACCCTCCCGCAAAAACTCTGGATTGCTGACGACATCAAACTTAGCTGCCATCTCAGGCAATTTTTCATCAATTGGCACTCCACCTGCTGGCACAAGTGTTTTCTGGCGCTCGGCAATGCCATCCAGGACAATCATCCGCACCCAGTCCCCTGAGCCTATTGGAACCGTAGATTTGTTGACGATCACCTTATATCCACCATTTAAATGGGCACCAATGCTCCGGGCTACGGCTTCGACATAACGAGTATCACTTTCACCAGTGGGCAAAGGCGGCGTTCCCACAGCGATGAACAAAATATCACCGTGGGCGACTCCGCCACCGATATCAGTGGTGAACTCGATCTTCCCACTATTAATGGCAGACTGGATAATATCTGAGAGTCCTGGCTCGAAAATCGGTGACTGCCCAGACTTCATGATCTTGACTTTTTCTTCGTTATTGTCTACACAAACTACATCATGTCCGATATGAGCCAAGCAAGCGCCTGTCACCAAGCCAACGTAACCAGTACCAATGACGCAAACACGCATTTTGTTTAATTCCTCGTTTTTTTGGGGTTAGTCTTTTATTTGTCATTAGTCATTAGTAATTCGCGGACTAATGACTAATGACTAGTAACTATTCAGCACTCTTTAAGCGAGCGCGGAAATCTTCTACAGTCAGTTTTAACCCCTCTTGCAACGGAACGGTAGGTTCCCAATTTAACCAGGTTTTTGCTTTTGTGATATCGGGACGACGGCGACGCGGATCGTCAGAAGGCAATGGCTCAAATTTGATTTGAGCATCGGGATTCACCAGATTTTGCACATTTTGCGCCAACTCCAAAATTGTGTATTCATCAGGATTTCCTAAATTCACTGGACCAACGTAGTCACCATTCATCAGTCGCATCAGTCCTTCTACTAAGTCTGAAACGTAGCAAAAACTACGGGTCTGGGAACCATCTCCGTACACGGTTAAAGGAATACCCCGCAACGCTTGAACTACAAGGTTGCTCACTACCCGACCATCGTTTTCAAACATTCGCGGTCCATAGGTGTTAAAAATTCGGGCTACCCGAATATCGACTTTATTTTGCCTGTAATAATCAAATGCCAGGGTTTCGGCAATTCGTTTACCTTCGTCGTAGCATGACCTGATGCCAATAGGATTGACGTTACCCCAGTATTCTTCGCTTTGGGGATGAACTTCTGGATCGCCATACACTTCACTAGTTGAGGCCAACAAAAAACGCGCTTTTACGCGTTTAGCCAATCCCAGCATATTCAGTGTCCCCATAACGCTAGTTTTGACCGTTTTCACTGGGTTATACTGATAATGCACTGGGGAAGCAGGACAAGCCAGATGGTAAATCTGATCAACCTCTAATCGAATTGGTTCGGTGATGTCATGGCGGATCATTTCAAAATAAGGATGTTCCATCCACTTGAGGATGTTGCGTTTGTGTCCTGTGTAAAAGTTATCTAAACAAATGACTTCATGTTCTTCAGCTATAAGTCGCTCGATTAGATGTGAACCAATAAACCCAGCTCCGCCTGTCACCAATATTCTCATAATTTCCCAGTTAGTTAACAGCTAATTGCATTCATCTCTTGCGCTTGTCTTTAGATTACCCAGTCCTTGCATAGAAATACACCACAAACAAAGGTTATTCAGGGGTTTTCTTTCGACGAATGCAAATGACTTGTTTATGCAATTTTGTTATATTTATATTTACTAGCTTCAGATAATTCACTTAGCAAAATAACAAATATCATCTGGCTAAGGTGATATTTCAACCGAGAATTCACTAAATCTTTAAGAATATAAAGTTTAAGGAGTCAGGAGCCGGGAGCCAGAAGTCAGAATATCGAGAACTCCTGACTCAATACTTCTCACTTAGTGATGTCCAACCATTGCAGATCCCCCCAACCCCCCTTTTTAAGGAGGGCTAGGGGGATCGAAGCTTTATCCGAAAAGTATTGACTCCTGACTCCTGACTCCCCCTTCTTCAAATAATTCCTTCTGACATAGCTGCTGTAGCGATCACCCCTGATTGCAGAACTGCTGTTTGAGTACGTTGGGGTTCTCCGAGCATGATGATAGAGCAGGTGAGTTGCCTTGCTAACTGAGTTGTGACGTCACTAATGGCTAACCCACCAGGACTAGTGCGATTACGTATAAATGGTAACACCACCAAGTCATATAATCGTGCAGCCTGCAAAATCGCTTGCGCCACACTTTCATGGGCTATGATTTGAACTTCCGGTGGATTTGGTAAAGCCAATTTAGACACTAGTAGTCCGAGTTGCGATCGCCTCCAAGCGATTTTACTTGAACTGGTGCGGCGTTCGCACACATTCAACACGGTAACTTGTGCTTGATTTGCCTCTGCGAGAATTTGGGCAAATTGCACAGGCTGCAATGACGGTGTCATTAAGTTTTCCACAGGCACTAAAATGCGCTGAATTTTTTTCGGTGATTCTACAAGACGCGTCACCGCTACTGGACAATGGGACGCCCAGAGAACGTTATCAATCACATTTCCAAATAAACGCGCTTTCAACCCAGTGCGTTTACCCCAACCCATGACAATTAAACTAGCCTTTTGTTCTCGAGAAGCTCTACTAATTCCTTGCGCGAAGGCGTCATCAATTCGTAGCAATGGTTCTGCTTCCACACCCAATACTCGACTTTGTGCTGTGGCTTTTGCTAGTAACCGCTCACTTCGTTGCACAGAAGCTGACAACTGAGGTGCATCCATGTGAGCAAAAGCAGTAGCGATCGCCAAAGGTACAATCCTCCCATTTTCCTGTCGCGCCAATAATGCCGCCATTTCAATTAAATACTGTTGCGTCTGCGGATTGTAGACAGGCACTACTATGGTAAAAGGGCTGTTTCTTTTTTCTTGATTCTGGTGAGGCGGGGTTGTTGACCTTTGTACCTTTTCTGGTATAGAAGTCAAACCGACGGCTACTTTGCTGGTAATCAACGGTCCCAAAATCGATGTGACGAGCATTAAGAAAATGGCACTATTGAATACAGATAAATTCAGCAACCCAGCCCGATATCCTACTAACGTTGCCGCTAAGGTTACACCTACTTGTGGTACTGACAAAGACCACATCGTCAGCATTTGCTGCCAGTTGAAGCGATAAACCAATTTTGTCAATACAGCCGCTATCAATTTGCTGGTAATTAAACCGACTACAATGAACAGCATTAACTCAATTGTGCTTATGCTTTTCAATACAGCAGGCAGATCAATCAGCAAGCCGAGGGTGACAAAGAAAATGGGAATGAACAGCACATTGCCCACAAACACTACCTTTTGTTTGACGGGTCCTTCCCCCACAGCTTCATTGACTGCTAAACCCGCAAAAAAGGCTCCAACAATTTTTTCTACCCCAATCGCTTGAGCTCCTATAGCAGCAAGAAATACTGCTAGTAGGACAAACAAAAATTGATTTCCTTCGTCGTCTCCAGACCGCCGGAAAAATTCTTTACCCGCCCAATCAAAGCCCACTAAAACAATCAGAGAGTAAATAATTAAGGAATTCAATAAGGTGATTACTTGCCAAAAACTGAATTTATCGGTATGAATAGCTACACAAACAGTTAATACTAGCAGTACACTAACATCAGTAAAAATGGTGGCTCCAATTGTAACGGTAACAGCTTCGTTGTTCACCACTCCCAAGCGATTAAGAATGGGATATGCCAAGAGGGTATAAGAAGCCAACAAAGAGCCTATTAAGATCGCAGCATTCCAGTCAAAGCCAAAAATCCGCCCGACGGCAGTTCCCACACCGAGGGGAACTAAGAAGGTGAAGCTACCAAACCCCAAAGAGCGGTTTTTCGTGCGGCGAAACTGCTCTATGTCAACTTCTAGCGCTGCTACAAACATCAGGTAAACTAACCCAATGTTTGATAATAGGTTCATGATCGGCGACTCTGTCTGCAAAAGATTCCAGCCATGAGGACCAAGCACTACCCCCGATGCAATCAAACCCACTAACCCAGGTAATCGTAAGCGCTCAAACAGGATGGGTACAACTAGTATGACAACCAGTAGAATAGCGAAGGGAACAATTGTTTCCTTGCCGAGAACTTGGTCAGTGTGTTCCAGAGCAAGAAATTGTGATATCAGTTCCATAGGTAGGACTTGGAGAAGCTATGGTGATCCCGCGATTACCCTAAGCAATCGCTCTTATCAAGAGAACTACAAACGCCACCCTGATCAAAGACTAAAAAATCTTACCTAGACTACATGAATTATCCCCGAGGGACTAACTTCCTATGGGTGGATTTGGCTCAAAATGAACCTTAGGCGATCATAGTCGTCTTTAAGCAACATACTTAGGGTACGTCCCGCTTGGATTAACCATGGTCGGTCAGCTTTGCGTAACTGGTACACTTCTCGAATAGCTGCGGCAGTCAAAGACTCCACAGGCACACCTTTTACAGAAAGTAGTGTCCATAAAAAATCTAACTGTTCACTAAATCTAACTATTGCCTCTGGTTCACAGCGGTGTACCGCTTGATGAATTTGCGGGGGACGGGGAGGCAGATATTGATACACTCCGTTATTAGATATAATAGCATCTTTCGGCTGCTCAAATCCGACAATTGCGGCACGGAATTCGGTTTTGAGCATGGCAAAGATTTGGGGTTGTTCCTCTCGCAAGTCCTGCAAAGACAACCCCAAAGCCACTGCTCTGTGTACGGAATCTATGGGCATTGTAGTTGCATAATAGACCACAGCATAAACTTGATTGCCCGACTCTTCATCTATAGAACAGACCCAGCTACCAAAGGGAGGCATGGGGGGAAAGCTTAAGTCTTCCGGCTCTAAACACTGGGCTAAAAATTCGCAAGTAGTGGTTTCAATCACCTCCGCAATGTGGTTGGGGTGGCGATCGCGGGCCGAGCGTCGAAGTGAACGTTCCGCCGGATCGCGCGCCTGACAAGGTCGTCGAGGAGAAGACCAGCGAGAACCAAGCGCTGCTCTATCGGCTCTCGGGCGATTGGAATCCGCTGCATGCCGATCCGTCGTTCGCGAAGAACTTCGGCTTTGCGAAGCCGATCCTGCACGGTCTCGCGACG
>CAZZXJ010000428.1:0-6018 GCA_964657905.1 uncultured Stigonema sp. | reverse complement strand
TAGAAGGTCACGGACGAGAAGAAATTTTATCAGACGTGGACTTATCCCGCACAGTTGGTTGGTTTACGGTGATATTTCCTGTGCTTCTAGAGCACAAAGCAACGGACAATCTAGAAGACATCATAAAGTCTATCAAAGAGCAACTGGGTGCCATACCCAACCGAGGCATCGGCTACGGTTTGCTGCGCTACCTGAGTGAAGATGCAGAAATTACCTCTATACTGCAAGCGCTTCCAATGGCTGAGGTAAGTTTCAACTATATGGGGCAATTCGACTGGGGAATGCAAGCGCGTTCTCTGTTTAAACTAGCTCCTGAGTCAGTCGGCCCATACCAGAGTCAGCTTGGACACCGCAGTCATTTGCTAGATATTAACGGCATCGTAGTGGAAGGTCAGTTACAACTGGATTGGACGTACAGCGAATCCTTTCACCAACGTGCCACAATTGAGAGTCTAGCCCAAGATTTTGCTTCTGCGTTGCGATCGCTAATTGCTCATTGTTTATCTCCTTCTGCAAGGAGTTATACACCTGATGTATCTGAAAATCAGACTATTCACAGCAAGGCTCAACACAACAGTAGTTGCCAGCGTGAGGAAGAGAACGCGACTGTTCCCCTACATTTATTACAACTACCAGAGGATATCTCTGAATTACTGCCTGACGATATTGAGGCGGCATACCCTCTTGCCAAAATGCAAGAGTTTATGCTGCATCATTACTGTAATGACCATCAAAAAATGGGGGTTTACCACTCCCAGCAATCCTACGATATATATGATGAAAGCCTCGATTTGAATGCCTTTAAGAAAGCGCTAGAAATTCTAGTTCAAAAACATCCAGCTTTCCGAACCGTATTCATCACTCGGAACGCAACTCCAGTGGTTCAGGTAGTCAAAAAGAGTTTGAGTTTTTCAATCATTGAGCAGGACATTAGCCACATCAAATCAGACGAACAAGAAGATTATATTGATGTTGTCATGAAGCAAGATCGGCAAAATTTGTTCAATATTGAAAATCCAAATGAGCCGCTTTTTCGCTTTGGGATTTTTCGGAAAGCCAAGAATAGTTTTGAATTTCTGATGTCATTTCATCATGTCATTGCAGATGGGTGGGGTAGTATTGAATTTCTCAACCAACTGTACGAGTTATATGGCGCTTTCAAGAAAGGAGAAAAAATAACAGTAGTCCCTTCCGCCAATGTGTACAAAGAATTTGTCGCTTTGGAAAAAGAAATTCTCGGCTCACAAGATGCAGCTAATTTTTGGAGGTTGTACTTAAAGAACTACATTTATAAACCCTTGAAGCCATGCAAAAATTCAGTGAATGAAGGAGAAGCTGTTGCCTGTGAGCATATATTAAACTCAGAAATTCTTCGAGATTTACAGAAATTATGCAGGGAATTGAAAGTTTCACCAAAAGCAATTTTTTTGAGTACCTATTTAGACCTTATTGGTACTCTGGTGAACGAAAAGACGCTTTGTGTAGGAATCGTCTCAAATGGTCGGACAGAAAGATTATCTGACCCGTTCGGAGCATTGGGCTTATTTTGGAATCTGGTTCCATTTTGTCAATCCATTAGCTCTGATAAAAGCGTACAAATAAAAAATGTGCAGCAATCCCTAATTGATATCGAACCCTATGTTAGGTATCCACTTCTCCAAATTTTGGCAGACCAACAAAAACCAGAGTTATTTTTTTCTACGTTTAATTTCGGGCATTTTCATAACGCCAAAAATAAAAAGGCTGACACTGGCTTGAAGGTGAATGGGAGAAGGTTTCATGACAAGTTTCACTTTCCTTTAAAATATGCTGTGTCAATGTCGCCAGTTGAAGGAAATATAATTCTACATGTGGAATATGATAAAACGTATTTTAGTCGCCAAGAAATCTGCTCAATGATTCAGAATTACATTGAAATGTTAAACTATACCCTTTAAAACAGACATTCATGTTGTTCCAGGGAACCATATGACCATCAGGGCAAACGCCGGACAGTCAACAAGAATAGTACATTATCAATAAGCTCCTAATTAATCGCAGCTTATTGACAATGTATTAAGTTTAAGTCACACTGAAACCCCTATAATTTTGTTAGTTAAATTTCATCTTAGGCACTTGCCAGTAAATAACAACCGCCGTATGTCTGAACCCAAGCGACTACGACGCGAGCGATCTAGTTTGACGGCGGTTGTAGCTTATGGATCTCCCTTATGCGCGAACCCACAGTTGAAGAGGAATCTGTATATGTCAGGAATTTTAAATCCTGCGTCCGAAACTCTAATTAGGATGTCTTTCTTAGACCCCGATAAAAAGTTACCTTTGGTGGTTGAACCTATTGTTGAAGGGGTTGACTTACACTCATGGATAGCCAGCAACCGGGAGTTTATCGAATCTCAGATCTTGCAATATGGCGGTCTGCTATTTCGGAATTTCAGTGTAGATGGTTCATCCGACCTAGAAGCCTTCATTCGCATTGTTTCCGGCGAACCCCTTGAATACCGGGAACGATCTTCCCCACGTAGCACGATTGCTGGCAAAATCTATACCTCCACAGAATATCCGGCTCATCAAGCGATCGCAATGCACTGTGAAAATTCCTACCAAGAAAGTTGGCCAAGGCGAATTTTCTTTCATTGCGTAACACCAGCTGCTACCGGAGGCGAAACTCCAATTGCTGATACTCGCAAGGTCTTAAGTCGGATAACGCCAAATCTCTGCCAGCGCTTTATGGAGAAAAAGGTGATGTACGTCCGCAACTTTTATGATTTCATAGGGTTGCCGTGGCAGACAGTGTTTCAGACTACGGATCAAGCCGAGATCGAAGCATATTGTCAGAAAAACAACATTACGGTTGAGTGGCGAGAGGACGGAAACCTCAGAACACAAGTTATTCGGGAACCTATCCTACAGCATCCTCAAACTGGGGAAAAAGTATGGTTTAATCATACCATGTTCTTTCATTTGAGCACTCTTGACCCAGAGATACAGGCGGGTTTGATGGTGTTATTTAAAGCTGACGAACTACCAGCTAACAGTTTTTACGGTGATGGAACTCCGATTGAAAACTCAGTCGTCGAGGAACTCCGGCAATGCTATCAGGAAGAAATGGTTCTAGTACCTTGGCAGAAGGGAGATTTACTCTTGTTGGATAATATGCTGGTGGCTCACGGACGCAGACCGTACTCTGGTTCGCGCCAGATACTGGTTGGGATGGCGGAACCAGTAAACCGAGCTTGATGCATTGGTGACAAGTTAAGGTCATGAACTATTTGTCAATAAGCAATAATGCTTAAAATATTGCCAAAAATCAGGGTTGAAAACACAATTTTTAAGCCAGCGATCGCTCCCAAAAGTACCTGATCAAAACCTGATTCCCTCGTCAGCTATTGTTGTGACTTAAAGGATAAGCTTGCCGCACTATGTGACTTAAAGGAAAAGTTTGCCGTTTTTAAAGCATAAGTTTGCCGGAGAGTAATTTCCTGGGTGAATTTTTGGTGTGACTTAAAGGAAATGTTTGCCGCCTTGGCAAGCTTTTACTTTAATTTGACTCCGGCAATTTTATACTTTAAACAGTCGCCTCTGGAGTCATCTTTCATGGCAGTTCGCCAAGAGAACGCCTTACCTCAGTTAAAGTTTCAAGAACTTCTTCATACCATAACGCTTCTGGATAAGTCATAACACTGGCAATATTTTTAACACGCTTGAGTGATACCCTGTGCATAAAGCTCTGGAGCGAGTTGTTTGACTTCACTACAACCGCGCAGAATAGTCTGTTGTTGAAGAAGCTTTTTGTAATCACGGTAACGCGCAGAAATAGCTTGACATAAATCAGGAGCATAGCGGTAGAAAGTAGCTAAACTAACATGATAGCGTCGGGCTACTTCTGTGACAGAAGGTGAAGGATGTTCATTTTGATTCAGCACACTGTTGAGTAAGGAGCGAATTCGCGCCTTGTTTCTTTGTGAGGTAACAGTTGGTTGTCTTTGTCGAGAACTGGGACATAAAGCAACTTGGTTAGTACTAGCTTGTGGTAGGATCTCAGCTTGAAGGAAGTCGATAAGAGAAGTTTTTAGTTGATAACAGATTTTCAAAAGTTTATCTAGTGTAGGAATTGTTGTACCTGAATACCATTGAGTCATCTCTGAGTGGGATACTTTGATTAACTGCCTGAAAGCCAAAACATCACCATTACTACATTTATTCACGAAAAAGACTAAAGATTTTTTAATCGTTTCTCTAGGCGGAGAATGTTGGTAAGGAGCTTGAGCGATGAAATTTCCCAAAGTATTTGCTGCCCAAATATGCCACTGAAATTCATCAGTTGCTTCAAGAAAATTGGGTTCTACATCCCTTGCATCTTTACTGCTGCCTAACCAGCCAGAGCATTTCAAGCAATATCCAGGTTGAGAACTGCGCCAAAGAGGTAGAAATTGGGCGTGACAGTGAGGACATTGTGATTCTAAAGGTTGATGATGGTATAGACAAACTTTGACGACATTTAGTGTCCATAACAGAGGTAAATAAATCTCCTTTTTATTCTCTAACCACTCCTGCAAGCAAATAGGACACCAAGCTTGTTCATGTTTAAGCAATCCCAAAACTGGGAAAACTTCTGCCCAAGAAAGCATAGTTAAGAACCGCAAGTCAGTGCGTAAAGTAAGTTTTTCTAAAGCGTGAACTAATTGAGCCGCTCCAGAGCGAGTACCGTTTAAAGCTCGGACAGACTCTTGACCATAAATTGCTACAATACTCTTCGTGTTGGTCAGATAATTTGTTTTGATTAATGGACCGACTTCAATCGCCAATAAAGTTCCTGTTGATACGCTATGAGCAATAGCTAAACGAGAAACATAGCTAGTGAGGCTTTCTACATGAGGCGTACCTATACCGATTGGTACAAGATGGAACAAACGGGTGCGTGGTAAAAAGGCAGGTGGTTTCAAGTCCCATAATTCATCGCTAGTATTGAGGTTAACTGTCATACTGCTTCATCCCCACAGCATCTCGTTTAGGATTACGTTGACCTACTCGACCTCTTTTAGTAGATGAATTGTTAACAGATTGATGGTTACTAACGTCGTCAGATTCTAATTGAAAAGATAAACTATTTTCTTGAAGAAGACGGCGTTCACCTTGCTGTGCTTCAGAGCGAATCTTATTAATACGAGAAGCAGAAAAAGCACCCTGTTTAAGGTGAGAAGTTGTTAGAGTAGGAGCTGATTCTGCAAGAGCAACTCGAAGTGCGCGAGTTAACCAGTTTTTGAGAATACCTACACAACCAACAGAACCTTCTAAAAGATATTCGTAATGTTTTTCTAAATCTGGCTCTTTATGTAACGGGAGATGGCGTTGAAAGGTACTAATTACTCTAATGAACTCTGCAACATCTTCTGACTTGTTAGCGTCATATGGTGGAAGATGAATATCCTCACTACGTCTTCCTACTTGTCCGTTTAGAGTTGGACAGTTCAGTAATTCATAAGTACCAAACAAAATATGTACTGTACCATCATGCAAGAGCTGACTTTTCCCGTTAAGTCTTGAAAAGCCTGCTGACAAAGGATTTAGGGCAAGGTACAAGATTGACAGTATAATCAGCTACGTGTGGTATCAGAGGGGACAAGTCATGTTGGACTGGTGGGAAAAAAATTTTGCGACTTGTGAGCTAGGCGATCGCCGATTGAATGAGCGTGCAATGTCGCTCTTGTAAGACTTTGAGTCAAGGATTTGGCAAAGCGCTGTCAGAAATCTTCACCGGAGGAACCGTACTCAAGAGGGCTTATGAGTTTTTGCCAACCCAAAAGTGGAATTTTCCAAGTTAATCGAGCCGCACTGTCAAATGACGACGGAAATAGTGGCAGAATATGATGTAGTGCTGTGTGTCGGAGACACGACCTTTCTTGATTATGACAGCATTGTGGCTAAAAAAGAAGGTTATGGTCCAATTGGCAAGGGAGGTAACGGTTTAATATTGCACAGTGCTTTAGCGATTGAACCATTGAATGGTCAATCAATAGG
>CAZZXJ010000427.1:0-6021 GCA_964657905.1 uncultured Stigonema sp. | reverse complement strand
TACGAGAAACACGGCGTCCTTTTTTGAAACCCCTGCTTTTAAGTATGGGGTTAAGCGCACCCCACACCCCACACTCCACACCCCACACCCTGTTCATTACCTCCTAAAGTCTTCCTGTTAGGAGAGACTTTTTCCTTTGCATACTCGTAGAAAGGCAGAAATGTCCACCGAGAAATTACTAATCTTTGTGTTAGAATAACACGGGTTAGGAACCCGCTCGCATGACTGAAAACAGCTATGTTTGAGCAATGTTCGCCTGGATATTAGCAGTGCATTACCTTGAAACTGGACTTCTCGATGTCATCAAACAAATTCGAGATATAAATCGAACTGCTCTTTAGATGATGGGTCATGGGAGTCTTTGGGAAAAAGATATCCGCGACCTAGGTTGCTATGCGGTAACCTGTAGACGCTTACTCAGACCTATGTGTGTGAACGAATATCCTTCGGCAATCCTCACACATAGCCCGGCAGTTGAAACAAGAAGCCGACCCTAGGAGGGTACTCCCTTTAGTGCTGGTTATTTCACGTGTATGCGCGATTTCTCCACAACTACTCCCCCTAATTTAGAAGCAAAAAATATGCACTTACAAGCCCTGGATCAGGAAAAAACAGAGAATAGGCAAAATGATTCAGTAAGCATTATCATTCCGTGCTTTAATGAGTCTGAGGGGATCGAATCCTTAAAGAAAAAACTGCTTCCAGTATTAGCGAAGCTGCGCTTAGTTAGGTCAGTGGAACTTATTTGTGTTGACGATGGTAGCACTGACGATACGTATTTGAAGTTACAGCAAAGTTTTGGACAGCAAGCCCAGATAGTTAGTCATCAGACGAACCTCGGTCTTTCAGCAGCAATACAAACCGGGTTGGCGTACTCAAAGGGCAAGATTATCTGTACTATAGATAGCGACTGTACCTACCATCCTCAGGAGCTTGTTCCTGTTTTGAATTTAATGGATGGAAATGTGGATATTGTCACAGCATCTCCATATCATCCACAAGGTAAGGTGAGAAATATTCCAGGTTGGCGTCTATTTCTCAGTAAAGGGTTGTCACAGATTTATGGATTAGTATTGCCGCAAAAGCTCTATACCTATACAAGTATGTTCCGTGCTTACCGTCGGGAAGTGTTGGAAAAAGTACCAACCACTTATCCGGGATTTCTCGGTTTGGCAGAGATTTTAGCAGAAGCAATGTTGCTTGGATATAAAGTGGTGGAGTATCCAACTCAATTGAGTAACCGAGTGTATGGGCAGTCCAAGCTGCGTGTGGTCAGAGTGATTCGGGGTCACTTAAAGTATATTTATAGACTCATTATTCGGCAAGCACTTAAACAGAACTCCGCCAGAGTATTGAGATATAATTATACCAAAAATGACTTATGAAAATCGTTACTATATTGGGTGCTAGACCACAATTTATTAAAGCATCTGTAGTCAGTTGTGCTTTTAGTAATGCAGGAATTAATGAAATTATTATTCATACAGGGCAGCACTTTGATTCGTTGATGTCAGATATATTTTTCCAAGACTTAGACTTAGCTCAGCCCCACTATCACTTGAACATTCATAGCCTGAATCATGGGGCAATGACAGGTAGAATGATGGAGAAGATAGAGGAAATTTTACTTAAAGAATCACCTAACTGGATATGTGTTTATGGAGATACTAACTCAACATTAGCAGGTGCACTGGTTGCAGCTAAGCTGCATATTCCACTGGCTCATATAGAAGCAGGACTGCGAAGTTTTAATCGGGAAATGCCAGAAGAAGTTAATCGGGTTGTTACAGACCATCTTTCAAAACTTCTCTTCGCCCCCACACCTCTGGCAGTTCAATGTCTCCAAAAAGAGGGAATTTCTCAAGGAGTCCACTTAGTTGGCGACGTGATGAAGGATGCTATCTTGAGTTATCAGGCTAAAGCAAAGCAGACTTCTGATCTTCTAGCAAGATATCAATTGAGTCCCAACAATTTTTACCTTGCTACGATCCATCGACCTAGTAACACAGATGATAGCCACCGTTTAAGTTCAATACTCGAAAGTTTCACCAAATTAGATTTTCCGGTTGTTTTTCCTATTCATCCTCGGACTCTAGGTCAAATTCGGAAAATGGATCAGAGCCACTATATTGAAACTGACTCAATTGTGGTTATTCCACCAGTTAGTTACCTTGATATGCTCACGCTCTTAAGTGCTAGCCGCTCTATAATTACAGATTCCGGAGGGATACAGAAAGAAGCCTATATTTTGGGGCGACCCTGCTTTACTCTGCGTAACGAAACGGAATGGAAAGAGACTGTGGAACTGGGCTGGAATCAACTGGTACAACCTGAAACTTTAAGTGAATCGATAGCTAACTTTGCTCACCCATCTGAATGGCCAACACTCTATGGGAACGGTGATGCCGCGACAAAAATTACTGATATCGTGATTAACTTATAGTAAGCTAGTATGCACCATCGGTTGTGATTTAAGAGGAGGACGAACCACGTGTCCAACACTGTCATTCGGGTCGAAAACTTAAGTAAAAAGTATGTGCTTGATCACCAGCAAGATGGGAGCAAAACCAAAACTCTACGGGATTTGATTGCACATAGGGCAAAGTCAGTGGGTGAAAAATTTGTCAAATCTTCTGACAAACAAATGTTCAAGCAAACTCAAGAAGAGTTTTGGGCATTGAAGGAAGTTTCTTTTGAAATCAAACAGGGCGATCGCGTCGGCATCATTGGTCGCAACGGTGCAGGTAAATCAACCCTGCTCAAAATTTTGAGTCGCATTACTGAACCAACCACGGGCAGGATTTCCATTTCTGGGCGAGTAGCAAGTCTGTTGGAGGTGGGAACAGGCTTTCACCAAGAACTTACTGGACGGGAAAATATTTATCTTAACGGTGCCATTCTGGGAATGAGCAAGGCGGACATCATCAAGAAATTTGATGAAATTGTCGCTTTTGCTGAAGTAGAGAAGTTTTTAGATACCCCAGTCAAACGTTATTCTTCTGGAATGTATGTGCGTCTTGCCTTTGCAGTGGCTGCTCATCTAGAACCAGAGATTTTGATTGTGGATGAAGTGCTAGCAGTAGGGGATATCCGGTTTCAGAAGAAGTGTCTAGGGAAGATGGAAGACGTTAGTAGACAAGGACGAACAGTTTTGTTTGTTAGTCACAATATGAGTACGGTAAGCCACTTATGTAGTCGCGCCATTCTGCTGGAATCTGGCACTGTGTACGTAGACAGTAATGTTGAAGAAGTTATTAATGTTTATCTAGAGAAGTCTTATATTATTTCTCAAGAGTTGCCTTTAGTTCAGAGAAAAGATCGCAGTGGTTCTGGAAAGGTAAGAGCTATTAGTTTTAGAGTGTTAAATCAAGAAGGCATCGAAGAAAACGTCTTACAATCAGGTAAAGATTATTACTTTGAAATAGAATATTTAAATTATACAGGTTCTCACTTAGATAATGTTGTTGTCAGTCTTGATTTTTTTGATGAAAAAAATGTTCGAGTTCTCTTACTAAGAAGTAACTTTACAAATAGTAATTTTACTATTACTAGTGAAAAAGGTATCATGATTTGTGGTCTAAGAAATTTACCTTTAGCTAATAGCTTGTACCGAGTGTCGATATTTTTATCGCATGCAGACCAGGAAATGCTCGATTGGATTGAAGATGCTGCATCTATAACTGTAGAAGGCGGTGACTTCTTTGGGACAGGGAATCCTGGTTTCCCCAGCCACTGCAAGATTTTAACTAAGGCTCAGTGGTTGACAGCTTTAAAATAATTTGGGTTTGTGACACCTCAATCGCTACTCGTTATGCAACATCCTGATCGTGCGACGATTCCACCACGAACAGAGTTAACACCACGTCCACTCTGGTCGGTAATGATTCCAACCTATAACTGTGCCAACTATCTGCGTGAAACCCTCTGTTGTGTATTAGCTCAAGACCCCGGACCTGAGATTATGCAGATTGAGGTGATCGACGATCACTCTACCAAGGATGATCCAAGAACAGTTGTTGAAGAACTCGGAGGTGGTCGCGTTGGGTTTTATCAGCAGCCAGAAAATGTCGGTCACACGAGAAATTTTGAAACTTGCTTGAAACGCGCCCAAGGGAAATTGATTCATCTGCTGCATGGTGACGATTGTGTGCGATTAGGCTTTTATCGCAAAATGCAACGAGCTTTCGAGGAAAATCCTCTTGTTGGTGCTGCCTTCTGCCGCCAGATTCACATGGATGAACATGGTCATTGGCAACATATTTCTGCGTTGGAACAGCCAGAAAGTGGTGTTCTGAATAATTGGTTGGAGAAAATTGCTGTTAAACAGCGGATTCAAACGCCGTCAATTGTAGTGCGGCGCGATGTGTATGAAAAACTAGGAGGGTTTGACTATCGCTTATCCTGGGTTGAAGATTGGGAAATGTGGGTGCGAATCGCTGCCCACTACCCAGTATGGTATGAAGTTGAGCCGTTAGCATTGTATCGCACACACTCAGCTTCCAATACTGGACGATATGTTCGTACTGGTGAGAACCTACGAGATGTACGTAGGTGTATTGAGATAGTTCAATCTTACCTACCCAAAACAGTGGCAGGCAAATTATCAAATCAATCAAGAGAGCATTGGGCGCTCTATGCCCTTGAATACTATGTACCCCAAATGCTTAATACGGGAGATATAGCGGCTGCTATGACTCAGATTCGCGAAGCACTTAAATGTAGCAACTCCTTGAGAGTCATCAGGCGATTGGTTAGCTTTGCTCAATGGGCAGGAATGACACAAATCAAGCAAATATTCCCGAAAGCAGTGTAATGTAATTTCCATCTCAAAAAGGCACGGTGACAAATTAATTAGTATTTGCCAGATAATATTTTTTCTATGAAACCAGATTTAAGTGTTATCATCTGTACTTATAATCCTCGGCGGAGTTATCTTGAGAAAATTCTGATGGCGTTAGAGGCTCAGACCTTGCTATTAGATAAGTGGGAACTCTTACTAATTGACAATGCCAGTGACAAACTTTTGTCTGAAGAAATTGACTTAAGCTGGCATCCTAACTCTCGTCACATTCGAGAAGAACAATTAGGTCTAACTCCTGCTAGACTAAGAGGCATTAAGGAAGCAGTAGCTGAAATTTTAGTCTTTGTTGATGATGACAATGTTTTAGACTCAGATTATTTAGAAATAACTTTGAACATCAGCAAAGATTGGTCAATTCTCGGTGCTTGGGGTGGACAAATTCGACCTAAATTTGAGGAGACTCCCCCAGAGTGGACTAAACCCTATTGGGGGATGCTAGCTATTCGAGAATTTGAGCGGGATAAGTGGTCAAATTTAATACATCAACACGAGACAACCCCGTGTGGAGCTGGGCTTTGTGTTCGTAAGATTGTTGCACAGAAGTATGCTGAATTGGTTCATAGCGATCGCAGGCGGGTTGATATGGATCGCAAGGGCAAATTGTTGACCTCCTCTGGAGACTCAGACTTAGCATATACAGCCTGCGATATAGGCTTGGGCACAGGACAGTTTACATCTCTGAAGATGACTCACTTGATACCCTCTAGCCGTCTGTCAGAGGATTATCTCCTGCGTCTGGCAGAAGGATTATTTTACTCAGGAACTATGTTGGACTATTTCCGAGGCAAACTGCCAGCGACGCCAACTTGGAGATCATCCTCAATATATTTGCTATATCTAGTTCTTCGATCCGGTTCAAGAATATCTCGCTTCCATAAGGCGATGGAAAAAGGTATTAGCAAAGCTCGCAAAGAGATTGCCAACCAACAGCTGAAGCCTTTGCCAAAACCTGGGATTATCAAACTATTAAAGATAGTGATGGCAGATAGGTTGATCCCATGATTAATAGTGGGGTTATTTTCTACAGAAAAAATCCAAAAACCAGCCAATTCTTTTCCGAAGCCCTCACGGCTCAGTTGCATAACCCAACTAAGTGGATGACCCCAAATTGCTGCTACCACCCACCTGGGTTGCTCCCTCAGGTGCTGGCGGGTGGTAGG
>CAZZXJ010000426.1:0-6022 GCA_964657905.1 uncultured Stigonema sp. | reverse complement strand
CGCGTCTCTACATTGTTTTTCGGAGATGTCTATTGTTAATTGTTGTTTGCCATTAACAATTAACAATTAGCTATTCCCCATCAACAGAACGAGGCGTTTTGCCATCAAGTAAAGCACTGACAGTCATATCCCCCATGACATTAATCACAGTGCGGCTGCGATCCAGAAACCAGTCTACAGTTAACAATAAAGCAATGTACTGTGTAGGTAAGCCTACGGAAGTGAACACGAGTGTCATGGTCACCAACCCCGCTTCTGGGATGCCTGCTGCACCAACAGAAGCAAAAATCGATGTGAGGATAACAACGAGTTGCTGTCCTAAATTTAGATGTAGCCCCAGTACTTGGGAGATAAACAACGCAGACATTGCCTCGTAAAGTGCAGTACCATCGTTGTTAAAATTTGTGCCTACTAAAGCGCCCAAAGAAGCAGAAGATTCCCGCAAGCCGATTTTTTCCTGCAAAATCTGAAACGTTACTGGCATGGTCGCTGTGGAGGAGTCTGTTGAGAAAGCTGTTAAAAAGGCATCGGCACCACCACGCAGAAAGTTTAGCGGTTTTACCCAAGAACCTAATCTTACTCTAATGAGGTAGTAGCAAGCTTGTAATGTCAGCCCTAGCAACACCGCGATCACAAACGCACCTAAAGATTGAAACGGCTCAAAGCCTGTTTCGGCAACAGTTCTAGCGACAATTCCAAAGACGGCTAAAGGTACTAAGGCGATCACCCAGTTGAGAATGCGGATCACTGCCTCAAATAATATTCCGATCACCTCCTCAATCGGCTGGTATCCCGTTCTACCTTGAGCAACTTGCTCTGATTTTATGGCACGGAGGACAATGCCGAAGCAGAGGGCAACAACAATAAGTTGAAGGACATTATTATCTACTAGGGGTTTGAGGATGGCTTCTGGGACAGCATCTTTGATTAGTCCCCAAGGATCGAGATTTTGCTTGGCTACGCTTGTGCTTCCTGGGGCTGACAAACGCCGCCAAGTGCCGGGTTGCAGAACGTTAGCAACGAAAAGTCCAATCAGGATAGCTACTGTAGTATTGGTAAAAAGTAGCACTGCCAAACGCCGTCCTACGGTACCGGGGATATGGGTTGTCATCAAGGTATGCAGCACTGCTACAAAAATCAATGGTGTAGCTAGGGCGCGAAGTGCCTTAAGTACTAATTCGGAGGGAATTGCCAAGTTCTCGATGAAGGCTTTATTGGCTGGATTGGGGTGTCCTGCACCTAGTGCAATTCCTAACACTACCGCCAGAATCAGGGCGATGACGATTTGCAACGTCAGGGGGATTCGTTGCCAAAAGGGACGATTGGTGTTCTCTGTTGTCGTTTCGTTCATTGCTAAGTGCTCTGAGCGCGATGTTAATATTTAACATCACTTCGGTAATTTAAGATTTCGGATCAGGTCATCGCAGTTGAGTACAAACTGCGTTAATGTGGAAAACGTTTCTGTTTTTGGCTCCTGGTTGAAACGTATATGTCCTTCGTACCTTTGCACATTCATAGTGACTACAGTCTGCTTGATGGGGCAAGTCAACTGCCAGAGTTGGTTGATCGAGCGATCGCATTGGGGATGAAAGCGATCGCCTTAACCGATCACGGTGTCATGTACGGTGCGATTGAACTCATCAAAATCTGCCGTAGTAAGAATATTAAACCAATCATCGGGAACGAAATGTATATCATTAACGGCGATATCACAAAACAAGAACGCCGTCCCCGCTATCATCAAGTTGTTTTAGCTAAAAATACAAAAGGTTACAAAAATCTAGTCAAATTAACTACAGATTCCCACCTCAAAGGTGTGCAGGGTAAAGGAATTTTTTCCCGTCCTTGCATCAATAAAGAATTTCTCAAAGAATACCATGAAGGCTTGATTGTCACCAGTGCTTGTTTAGGTGGGGAAATCCCCCAGGCAATTCTCAGTAATAGACCTGAGGCTGCCCGTAAAGTTGCCCGATGGTATAAAGAAGTGTTTGGTGATGATTATTATTTAGAAATTCAAGACCACGGCTCCCAAGAAGACCGCATTGTCAATGTGGAAATTGTGAAAATTGCGCGGGAGCTAGATATTAAAATTATAGCTACAAACGATTCCCACTTTATTTCTTGTTTCGACGTTGAAGCACACGATGCTTTACTCTGTATTCAGACAGGCAAATTAATTGCTGAAGATAATCGCATGCGTTACAGCGGGACTGAGTATCTCAAATCCGCTGAAGAGATGAAGCAGCTATTTCGCGACCATTTGCCAGATGACGTCATTGAAGAAGCCATTGCAACTACCCTAGAAGTTGCAGATAAAGTCGAGCCTTACAACAACATTATGGGTGAGCCTCGCATTCCTAACTACCCCATTCCATCTGGTCACACTCCTGACACTTATGTAGAAGAAGTCGCTTGGCAAGGACTTTTAGAACGTTTGAATCGTAAATCCAGAAATGAAGTTGACCAAGTCTACAAAGATCGGCTGCAATATGAGCTAACAATGCTTCAGCAAATGGGTTTTTCCACATACTTTTTAGTTGTGTGGGATTATATCAAATTTGCTAGAGATAATAATATTCCTGTGGGACCAGGAAGGGGTTGTGTCCTTGGCGATACCAAAGTAATGCTTGCCAGTGGAGAAGAAATTTTCATCAAGGATATTCAAATTGGACAACAGGTGATAACCCACTTAGGTAGCACATTGCCTATAGCCCATAAGCATGAATACGAGTGCGATGAAGAAATCGTTAAAATCAAAGTCGCTAACGAGGAATTATATTTAACCAAAGACCATAAGATCTGGGCAGTAAAAACTGATGAATGTGTTGTCATGGGTGTCAAACAAGCAAATGCTTGTAAATCTATTTGCACTCGATACTGCTCTGTAAAACCCTATCAGCAATACCAATTACAGTGGATAGAAGCAGGTAAACTCAGGGAAAATGATTTTGTTGTCTTTCCCAGAGTTAAATCTACAGAAGAAGAAATGGTTTTCGACCTAGCGAATTTTGTAGAAGCTAAATCTCATTTGTGTTGCGATGAGGATTTTATTTGGTATGAAGTTGGAAGTAATCATTTAATCAGAAAGAAAATTCCCAGACGCATACCATTTAATGAAGACCTTGCTAAAATTCTGGGATACTACATCGCTGAGGGTTGGTCAAGACTAGGAGAACGAGAGTGTACCGTGGGTTTCGGACTTTGCAGTGATGAGATGGATTATGCTCAGGAAATTAGCCACCTGATGAACAGAGTTTTTGGGTTGGAGAGTCAAATCGTTCCCCATCCAACAAAAAACTCTATGCAAGTTCTTTGTTACTCAAGAATTGTTGGAGAATTCTTAGCTGCTTTATGTGGAAAAGGGTCTAACCACAAGCATATACCTGCTGAAGTTGTAACCAAAGGTAAATCTGAATCTACCAGAATTTTAGTTGCATATCTTTTTAGGGGAGATGGTCATCCTGGCACAAAAGATAAAACCATATGTATCAAATACACAACTACCTCTCCAGTTTTGGCATCACAGTTAAGATTACTATTAGCACGTTTTGGATATTGGGCATCGATTATTAAAAGTAAGAAACGAAAGGTAAACTGGGCTGTAGAATACTACTCGGTTAAGCTTTCAGGGAAGCAACTTTTAGACTGGAACAGTGACTTTATTGACTTTCCAATTGGAGTCAAGACACAAAAGTTTTACAGAAATGATAGCTTTTACGTTGATGAGAATTACATCTATCTTAAAATAAGGGAAACTAAGACATTAAACTACACAGGCAATGTGTATGACATCACTGTTCCCGGAGATACTTCTTATGTAGGAAACTCCATAGCTATCCATAACTCGGCAGCAGGGTCTTTAGTAGCATATGCTATGAAAATTACCAACATTGATCCCGTGCATCATGGGTTGCTATTTGAAAGATTTCTCAACCCAGAACGGAAATCTATGCCTGACATCGATACGGATTTCTGCATTGAACAACGGGATAAAGTCATTGATTACGTTACTGAAAAATACGGCAAAGAAAGAGTTGCCCAAATCATTACCTTTAACCGCTTGACTTCCAAAGCTGTTTTAAAAGATGTCGCCAGAGTGTTAAATATTCCCTACGGTGAATCAGACAAAATGGCGAAGTTAATTCCAGTTTCACGGGGTAAACCTGCTAAACTATCGGTGATGATTTCTGACGAAACGCCCGAACCAGAGTTTAAAGAGAAATACGATAATGACCCCAGAGTTCGTCATTGGCTTGATATGGCGATCCGGATCGAGGGAACTAACAAAACCTTTGGTGTTCACGCAGCGGGTGTGGTGATTTCTTCTGAACCATTAGATGAAATTGTACCGCTACAAAAAAATAATGACGGTTCTGTGATTACCCAGTATTTCATGGAAGACTTAGAAGCAATGGGTCTGTTGAAGATGGACTTTCTGGGTTTAAGAAATCTGACAATGATTCAGAAAACTATTGATTTGATTGAGGAGAGCCAAGGATTTAAAATTGATCCCTATGAGATAACTAATCAAGAAAGGAAAGCTCAGAGGATATTAGCTAAAGGCGAGTTTAACACTTTGCCTAAAGATGTGAAGAAGACTTACGAGCTTTTAGAAGCAGGTGAATTAGAAGGCATCTTTCAATTAGAATCTTCGGGAATGCGTCAGGTAGTGCGCGATTTGAAACCTTCTAATATAGAAGATATTTCTTCTATTTTGGCACTTTATCGACCAGGACCATTAGATGCGGGACTCATTCCTAAGTTTATTAACCGGAAGCACGGTCGAGAGAAGATAGAATATCAGCACTCGATTCTGGAACCCGTTCTAGATGAAACCTATGGAATTATGGTCTATCAAGAACAGATCATGAAAATTGCCCAGGATCTGGCTGGTTATTCTCTGGGACAAGCTGATTTGCTCCGCCGTGCCATGGGTAAGAAGAAAGTTTCCGAGATGCAAAAGCAGCGAGAAAAATTCGTTGATGGTGCGGCAAAAAATGGAGTTAAGAAGCAAATAGCTGACGATTTATTCGAGCAAATGTTGAAGTTTGCTGAATATTGCTTAAGCTATGACACTGAAGTGTTGACGGTAGAATATGGGTTTATACCAATTGGGGAGATTGTGGAAAAAGGTATTCAATGTACTGTGTACAGCGTTGATAGTAATGGAAATATTTATACGCAACCTGTTTCACAGTGGCACAATCGTGGTCAACAAGAAGTTTTTGAGTATTGCCTAGAAGATGGTTCGATTATTCGGGCAACGAAAGACCATAAGTTTATGACTACAGATGGTCAGATGTTGCCTATTGATGAAATATTTGAGCGAGGATTGGAATTGAAGCAAGTTAAGGGTTTACCGGAATAATTAAACGACAAAACCCCTCTTTGGTGAGGGGGAGTAAGTTATCTTATATAGCGATCCCAAATCATATCATGTCCGTATAAACAGTTACGATATCCAGTCCTCGCCCCCGTCCCCTCTCCCAAGCATGGGAGAAGGGTGCCCAGAGGGCGGGGGTGAGGGTTCATATAATAAGTCATGAACCGAACATGATATCATTCGTGAAAGCTGAGAAACCCGGTTTCTGAAGATTTAAATTTTCATCAGAGCTATTAAACATCTCCGGAAATGATTGTAGAGACGTAGCACTGCTACGTCTCTACAAGGGTTTCAGACAACGAATAATTAAATTCGGTCGATGTCTATTAAACAAGTATCTGGTATAGCTAATTCACTATCTTTCTTAACCCCAGAGACGATCGCAGACTTAACCCATAGCCCAATACGGTTCAGTTAAGAGAATTTGCCAACCGTCAAACTTGTAGAACGCCGCGCGTTCTACAAGTTTGAATTCCTACCACGAGCGCCCTAACTGAACCGTAATAATTTTTGCGGAAATTGCCTAAATGTAAGAGGCTGAGGCTTTGGATTTAGAGATTAAAATAGAGTTAGCAAAGGTAGGATTTACTTGATTAGGAGGTTCTCTGATGACTTTACAAGAAATTATTAATTCTATTG
>CAZZXJ010000425.1:0-6023 GCA_964657905.1 uncultured Stigonema sp. | reverse complement strand
AATTATCAAGTTCATGAACAAAAGAAAAGTATGGTTATTAACGATGCTGTTTGCAGCAATGGTAGTGATTAGTATCATCACAGGTGATAGCCATTCTCTAAAAGCAGCCTCATCTTTAGGCAAAGACACGCTGACGATGATTACTTCTCCAGATTATCCGCCTTTCGAGTTTTATAATACTCAGGAGGGTGAAAGGCAAATTGTTGGCTTTGATGTAGATATTGCCAAGACTCTTGCTCAACAACTAGGATTTAAACTCAAGGTAATGGAATCCGATTTTAATGGATTAATTCCTGCACTCCAAGCAAATCGGGCAGACTTTGTGATGGCGGGGATGAGTCCCACCTCAGAACGTAAGAAAAATGTTGATTTTTCAATTATTTATTACCAAGCAAACGATACGATTGTCTCTCCCAAAAAGAGTAGCCTAAAACAGCCCCAAGACTTAGCAGGAAAAAAAGTCGGGGTACAACTGGGGACTATCCAAGAGCAAAATGCTAAAAAAATTGCCAAAAAAGTTACAGGGATTCAGCTAAAACAGCTTAATAAAGTACCGGAAGTAATTCAAGAAATTAAATCGGGGCGAATTGATGCCGCAATTATTGAAGAAACCGTTGCTAGAGGATTCGCCCAAGCCAACCCGGAATTAGAGTTTAACGTGATTCCAAAAGACGGGGTGGGTGGATCGGCGATCGCTTTTCCGAAAGGTTCGGGCTTAGTAGAACCTTTTAATCAAGTCCTGCAACAAATGAAGGACAAAAAAGAACTAGAAAAATTAGCAACCAAATGGTTTTCACAAAATACCGCAACCCCTGCATCTTCATCTCCAACCAAAGGCGGACTGAATCTAGACTTTACCAGAATTATCCCAGACATTCCCTTTATCCTCAAAGGCATCCCTTTGACGTTGTTGTTTACGCTACTTTCAGTATTTCTAGGGTTAATTTGGGGTACAGTTATCTCGCTGTGCAAAATTACTGGGATTAAGCCCCTGACTTGGATTGCTAACGCCTACACCTCTGTATTTCGGGGTACACCTCTGCTGTTACAGTTGGCTTTGGTTTATTATGCGACACCCCAACTTACAGGCTATGATATTTCGGCTTTAGAAGCAGGGGTGCTAACTTTTACCCTTAACTCTGGGGCTTATATGTCGGAAACTATCCGGGGTGGAATTCAAGCAGTAGATAAAGGACAAACTGAGGCGGCAATGTCTATGGGTGTTCCTTACTCGTTGATGATGTGGGACATAATTTTGCCGCAAGCATTGAAGAATATTCTCCCAGCATTAGTAAATGAAACTATTGGACTATTGAAAGACTCGGCTTTGGTTTCAACAATTGGTGTAGTGGAAATATTACGCAGTGCCCAAATTGTTGGTGCGAACAAGTATATTTACTTTGAGCCGCTACTGTTTGCCGGTTTAATTTACTATGTTTTAGTTATGGGTATGACTTGGAGTGCATCTGTTTTAGAAAGGAGGTTAAGACAAAGTGAATAAAGTCGTAATTCGTACAGAATTATTGTGCAAATCCTTTGGAAAACTCGACGTACTCAAGGATATTTCTACGGAGATTTATCAAGGTGAAGTCGTTGCGATTCTTGGACCTTCTGGTTCGGGTAAGTCTACCTTTCTGCGGTGCATGAACTTGCTTGAACTCCCCACTAAAGGCAGAATCTATTTTCACGATCAAGAAATTACTAATCCCAAGGTAAACATCACCAAGGTTCGTCAACAGTTAGTGATGGTGTTTCAACACTTTAATCTATTTCCTCACATGACAGTATTGCAAAATGTCACCTATGCTCCCATCAAGGTTAAAAAAGTAGATCAGCACTTAGCCCAACATAAAGGGATGGAGTTATTGACAAAGGTGGGCTTAGAGGAAAAAGCAGATGTCTTTCCATCCAAACTATCAGGGGGACAGAAACAAAGGGTAGCGATCGCCCGCGCTTTGGCAATGGAACCAGAGATGATTCTATTTGATGAACCCACCTCTGCTTTAGATCCAGAAATGGTCAAAGATGTGCTGGAAGTAATCCAACTTTTAGCTCAAACAGGGATAACAATGGCGATTGTTACCCATGAAATGGGATTTGCTAGAGTTGTGGCTAGTCGAATTATGTTTCTCTATCAAGGAACTTTAGCAGAAGATACCACTCCCAGCAAGTTTTTCCAAAATCCTCAGTCCCAAAGGGCTAAGCAATTCTTAGAAAAAATGCTTTAGTTAACTTTTAATTGAATTGAAATCACCACACATGAAAGACAATTGCCGACATTTTTCATAAGTTCTGCGATCGCAATTCTCCTCACCATTATTTTTTTGAGTAATGTGAAAAAAACCTGTAAAAAATCTTCATCTTTAATATATAACTCTGAGTAGGAAGTGTACAAAAAGTTATGATGAGAATGAACTGTACAGTACTAACTATGAGCGCGAAAGGTCGAATAGCGGTAACCCAGGAACCTGAAATCTATCAGTGGATCGCTGAAGGTGCAGCCAAAGAAGGAAGATCATTGGCTAAGGAATGCAGCTTTCCTCCTGACTCGTGCAGAACTTAATGCTGCTTGCCATTCTTGGCGATCGGATCTGGGAATACCTGCGACGCCAATCCGGTCATAGTCGGGGTGAGGCTGTGCGCGAAAGTTTTTCCTAGTCATCTGGTTCTTTCTTCCGACTCCCATCAATCGCCACAACCTCTGCAATACAAGGTTTTCCCCCACACCATATCAACACCTGATCCACAACCAGCATCGAAAACGCGCTGTTTTTCGGAAAAGCCGCAACAGCCGTTGAAGTATTACTTAAGCTTAAATAATGCTGCTGGCAAATTTTCGTTTTTGCCTAACAAGTCAGCAAGACTAAGACCTAAACACAAAAAAAAGGATTGTTTGGTAATGGCTACTCCGTCAACAGCTACTTCTGCGCCAATCTCACCCAGCCAGGCGGCTACTTTTGCTTCTTCTCAAGGAGAATTAAACTTTACAAACTTCAGTGAAACCTTTTCGACTATCGAAAGACAAAATCATGCTGATACCTTCCCTGTTGCCAATGGTGGCATTGTGGAAGCTCAAAATATTCATGCAGTAATAAATGTTACAGACAAGCCACCATCAGCATCTACTTCTGCTTTAAGTCAAGCATTTGGTAACAGTAAAGATTACTCAGGAACAGCAAAAACTCAGGCTAAAATTATCGGCAACTTCGATGTAGATGCTGGAAAAGTTTTTTATTTTGACTTCTCAGCTACTGTAGACCTACAGACAAGAATACATGATCCAAAAGTTGAGAATGCCAAGGCATTTGGAGATATTTCCTTTAAGTTATTTGACACCACTGACATACCTAAACAGAATCTTCCAGACTTCCTTTCCTCATTGTTATCCGACGACACAACTAACAGCATTCATAAAAGTCCCTTAGACTTCTTTTCCCTAACTGGAAATTTAACTACTCCAGGTAACAACGATTCTATTGCAAAGGAAAAAAGCCAAAATGTTACTCTAATCCTTGAAGACAAAAAGTTCACTGTTGGAGGAACGCAAGAATTTGCTAAAACTTCTGTTAATGGTTCTTTTAAACGTTCATTTAATAAAGGAACAAATTTAACTTTAATAGCATTGAGGAAGACTCAAGTTATAGTTACAGCATCTGAACATCCAAATACTTAGTAGCGCTACCCTACGGCTTGGTACTTCGCAGTACGCGGAATTAAAAATTAAAAATTATAAAAGCTTAGATCATAAGCTTTCCGCGCCGACTGTACTAACTTTAGTCTTTTGACACTCTCCGGGAATCGCTCCACGGAGATTCTGAAGACTTTATTCGTCTTGATATTGAGGTAGTTATAACCTGATTTCTGACATAACAACATAATTTTCCGTAAAAACCGCAAAAGCCGTTGGAGAATTACTTACTCCTGTCCCGCCCGAAGAATACCTATTTAATGAACAGCATTAGACACTAAGTGGCTTACCGCAGGCTAGACGCCAAGGACACGCCCGTAGAAGATAGGTAATTTTGTAGCGGTTCGGGAGTAAGCTCAATAATGCTGCTGGCAAATTTTCGTTTTTGCCTACTCGAAGAATACAAGTCAGGAAGGCTAAGAACCAAACACATATAAAAAAAGGATTGTATGAAGCACTATCTGGTATTTGCTAAGCGGTTTTTGCTACTCGTTACTCCGTTAATAGCTACTTCTACGTTCTTAGCCTCACCCAGTCTGGCTGCAACTTTTTCTTCCTCTCAAGGAACATTAGATTTTACAAACCTCAGTGAAAGTTTTTCGACAACCGAAAGTCAAAATATGGGTAATGTCTCTGCTGTTGCTAACGGTGGAATTGTGAATGCTAAAAATATTAAGGCAGTCGCAAATGTCATACCAGATCCATTAAAAGTCTCTACTTCTGCTACGAGTTTAGCTTTTGGTGAAAGCAAAGATTATTTCGGAACGGCAGAAACCGCAGCTAAAATTATCGGTAACTTCGATGTAGATCCTGGTAAACTCTTTTCTTTCAACTTTACATCTGCTTTAGATCTGGAGACAGCAATAGATAACCCACCCACGGAAAATGCCAAAGCATCAGGAAAACTTTCCTTCTTATTATTAGATACAACTGACATACCTGAACAAAGTCTGCCCAACTTCCTTTCCGGATTCTTATCCGACACAACTGACAGCATTCCAAAAAATCCCTTAGACTTCTTTTCCCTGACGGGAAATTTAAATACTCTAAGTAACGACAATTTTATTACAAGTCAAAAAAGCCAAAATCTTCGGTTAACCGAAGACAAAGAGTTTAGTTTTGGAGGAAATGAAGAATTTGCTACAGATTTTGTTACAGGTTCTCTACAACGTTCTTTTGATCACAAAGCAAATTTAACTTTAGTCGCCTTTAGAAGCACTCAAGCTAGAGTAGCAGCACCCGAACCTTCAACGAGCCTAGCTTTAGTCTTATTTTCTGGGTTACTTGTCGTTGCTACCAAAGGTAAACGTAAAACAACCACAATCCAATACTGAATACCGAGGCGATCGCACCTCTACTGAAGGGTGCAGCCATGAAGGAAAGCAATTCTCCATTAAGCAATTATACTTAGCCCGATTGTAGGAAGCTCTTTTGTAGGGATTTGTGCCAAGGTGTTAGACAACTGCTTTAGGATATGCATATGGCTAAACGATTAGAAAAAGACTTAGAACAATACCAAGATGTGCGAGTTGCTGCTACTTCAAGAATTTGGGGTATTGCTGTAGGAATGCTAGCAATTTGCATACCGCTTTCAGCTGCTTCAAAAAGCGGTCCCATTATACCTTTAGCTACTCTTACTAGTGCAGCAGTAGGTACGATTGCTGTGTGGCGTTCTGATGAGAAAAAATCAAAGAATAAATATTTACAACAGCACCAAGTGGAACTGTTAGAGCAACGAATTGCCAACTTAGAAACAATAATTAGCAGTGATGACCTTGATTTACGAACGAAAATTAAACAACTAGAGTCAATCGACCACAAGACTTAATATGAGCAAGTCATCATTTGTGTTAAATTATGTAAGCCTTTCTATGCTTACAAAAGATGAATGTCTAATAAATCTGCCAAAAGAAATATCTGAATTGTGAAGTGATATTACAATTATTTCAAAAATATTTAGAAATTATCTAAAACCGAAACATAGTTCTAAGGTAGAACCTAAGGAGATGCTAGAGGCGAATTATGATCAATAACATTCAAAAGTATCAGTTTGTCTGTACCCTTACCTTTGGCGATATATACGGACAAATAATTGTTTGGTTAATTACCATCACTATAAGTTTGGCGTCGGCGTTGGCGCTTATGGGTGCAAAAAGACCGATTTATGCTTTAGCGGCAGTCGCACTCGTCGTATTGCTATCACTGCCTTTCTTACTTTTTTCCTTCGTGACCACCTTGTTAAATCACATTGAATTGGTTCCTGTAGAACCAGGAACAAAGATGGAACCAATACCCGGTAATGTTTCCCAGCAACAACCTGTACAAGCAGCAAGTT
>CAZZXJ010000424.1:0-6036 GCA_964657905.1 uncultured Stigonema sp. | reverse complement strand
TAATTGCACTTTCCTTGCTTGCTTTCCACTCAGCAATGTACTTGCTGATATCGCGGTCACTACCCTTGGTACACTCCCTTACCTTATCCCTTATGACTTTTCCTCCAGAATTTGCTATAGCATCACAAGCATCAAAAACTTTTTCTTTTAGCGTTTTTTCGGCTTCCATATACGCAGAATGGTACAGTGCTAATAAAAATGGTATAGTGTTCAATCCCACAATGTACACCGTACCATTACGGTGGTACTAATAGAAAGTTTGATCAGTAATTTCCGTACCAGCCTAGATTCTACTTGACAAAGCCGCTAAGGTCGTGTTAACAGTACTAAAACTGTACTTTAGCGAAGCCATAGTTAAGTTCCCATTCTTCCATTACATCTGAGAAAAACAGTCGGGTTCCCTCAAGAATCACTGATCCAAAATAGCGGAATGTAAGAGTGAAAAGTTTTCTTTAAGCATTTGGCAACCGCACTATTACGGTACTATTCCCTAATAGCAGTACCTGGGATGATTATTCGCTTTAACGGACGTAGATTTTTGCGTGCTTTTGTCCCCTTTTTCATCCTGGTGGCGATTTCACTCGTTGTCAATTTTGACAAGTGGCTTCATGCGTCGGCTTGGACACTATGGACTATGGGTATTTTTTTTGCCTTCCTACTGTTTGGCTGCTTGGTGATGCCAAGGCGATATTTTTTGGAGCTACAGCCTGAAGGACTGACTATTCAATATCTAACAAGCAAGAAATCCTACGCTTGGAGTGAGTTACGTGATTTTCGTGTGATCAAGCAGAGCATTAATCATGTACCAGTGGGCAGTGTGGTAGGGTTTAATCTAACTGAAGATTCTCCCCATCGTACTAAGTTGATAAAACTCGCCAATGCTTCACGGCGCCTACAGATGTTAGGTAAGCGGGGCTATGATGTGTCAATTTATGCAGTATTTGATTTAAGTGCTTATGAACTGGCAAGCCTACTTAATGAGTGGCAGGGGCGTTATGGCAATTATTAATGGTGAAGTCTAACAGCATCCCCCTTAATAATTAAAGCGATCGCATTCTTTTTTGATACATTGGAACCATAAGATTCCCGGGAATCAAAATTGTCACCATAAGCCTCTTGATACTATATACAGTTGCAGCAATGTCGTTTGGTTGACCAAAGAACGGTAGTGCAACTGCTTTATTGAACAACTTCTGCATCAGTCGCTCTAAGGGACTAGACTTTTGATTAGCTTGTGGCTTAGGAACACTAGGAATGATAGATGAATATGCTCTAGTCGCTGAATCGCCTGCAAAGCTGTTTCATTTGTGTAACCCTGAATTTCCGCGACTAAAGAACGGTTATCTGCTGGTCGTGTAATCCCATATTTTCCATCACGAGCAAGCAACTGGAATTCAGCAGCTTCAGGTGTTGTCACTTCACGCACGTATAGAGAAGGTTGGTTCTAGGAACCTGCTTGCAGCAATGTGGCGCGAGCGAGACCCCTGCTTGTTCCCAGGCGAGCAAGACGCCTTTGGGCGGTAGGGGCAAACTGGTGACAACGGCTTTAAATGTCATGTCTGACGATAAGTTCTCAATACCGCTGATCTGAATTTTACTTAACTGCGGCATTACTTCCAGCACTCTAGCTTCACTAATCGCCCCTGACAATTGACGTAGTTGTTCTAGGGGGCGATCAAAGGGAAACAGAGCCAGTTCGGTTGTCTCACCTCCAGTGATTTGGGGAATTCCATGAACAGCACCGCCATCAATGACCCAGCCATAGTGTTTGTGATAACTAACTATATTAACTTTTGTCAAGAGGCTGTCAGCCAACTAACAACTAACAGCCCTAACACACAGTTGTGTTTATTTACGCCGACTTACTTAAGTACATGGATTGAATTTGCCGAAACTCCGAATCTTGCACTGTTAGTGTGGTGGAATCTGAGGGAACTATATACATGTAGTCCGACGTTGATTTGTCAGTTATTCATAATGTTCACTTTATCTCGTCAAGCTATCACTACATCTCTTGTAGTGTGTTTGTGTATATCAGGTGTTGGTTTACTCCAATTCCCACGCATGCAAAAATTACTTAATAGCAATAAAACTGCCTCATTAAAAACTCTAGAACAACAAATTAACTCAGAAAAGCTTCGTCTTAGTTTTTTAAAAAAAATGCCAAGTTTTGGTTATGATAATTTAATGGCAGATTGGGTATATCTCAATTTTTTACAATACTTTGGCGATGATGAAGTTCGTGACAAAACAGGTTACAGTCTTAGTCCGGAATATTTTGAAGTCGTACTAGGAAAGGATCCACGATTTCTAGCTGCTTATCTGAGTCTTTCTACTAGTACTTCCATGTATGCTGCTATGCCACGACGTTCTATAGCATTGACGGAGAAGGGTTTAAAGTTCCTATCTCCTTGGGTTCCCCAAAGGTCTTACTATGTCTGGCGTTATAAAGGAATTGACGAGTTATTATTTTTAGGAAACTCCTCTGCTGCAAAACAATCCTTTACAAAAGTTGCTGACTGGGCTAATAAGCATTCTGATACAGAGAGTAAACAAGTAGCGTTTATTTCCCAAAAGACTGCCGATTTTCTCAGTCATAATACAAACACTAAATTGGCTAAAATGGCTGGATGGACAATGGTTTTGAATAATAGCGTAGATGAAAAAACTCGTAAAAGAGCAATAAGTGAAATTGAAGCTTTGGGAGGAAATGTAATTACAAATCCTGACGGCACTACTAAAATTAATTTTCCCCAAAAAGATAGCTAATGGCTAATTGTTAATGGTTAATTGCTAATTGCACTATATATTTATCACCACTGAGGTTACGAAACTAGCACGGGCAATCTCTGGGGGTGGCAATCGCCTAAAAGCCTGGGAATTTTGCCAGCATTTGCGCGATCGCCCCTTGTGAACTGGCTTCAAGGTAATCAGCAACAGGTGAGGGAGGAACCTTGGACAGCATTAGTCTTTGGATGTTCGGCGATCGCCATCCACAGTGCCGTAGAAACTGTCCCTATTCATACGATCATCCAGCCCACAGGGAAGCTAGAATATAAACCCTGGCATTCTAGTGTTGAATGACTGCAAATATTTTTCATAGCATTCTAGAAGCATTATTTGCTATAACTTAAGATAAGTTAACATAATTCTTAAGAACGCCCTCTCACAAGAAATCTAGGAGGATTGACCTGGGTGAATAATAAACGATGGAGAAATGCTGGGCTGTACACGCTGCTATTTATAGTTGTCATAGCGCTAGGAACAGCGTTTTTTGACAAACAACCGCAAAACAGAGAGTCATGGCGATACAGTCAGTTTATTCAAGAAGTTCAAAAAGGCAGAGTAGATAAAGTTAGTATTAGTGCAGATCGGTCTACAGCCCTGGCGACTGCTAGGGATGGTAGCAAGAAGATAGTCACCTTGGTCAACGACCCTGATTTGATCAACACACTCACTGCTAAAAACGTCGATATTACTGTTTTGCCTCAAACTGACGATGGATTCTGGTATAAGGCAGCAAGCAGCTTATTTTTCCCAGTATTGCTTCTAGTTGGTTTGTTTTTCTTGCTCCGGCGCGCTCAAAGTGGTCCAGGCAGCCAAGCTATGAACTTTGGCAAGTCTAAAGCTAGAGTGCAAATGGAGCCACAAACTCAAGTGACATTTGGCGACGTTGCGGGTATTGATCAAGCCAAGTTGGAACTTAATGAAGTTGTAGACTTTCTGAAAAACGCTGATCGCTTCACTGCTGTTGGGGCAAAAATCCCTAAGGGCGTGCTGCTAGTCGGTCCTCCAGGAACTGGTAAAACTCTGCTAGCGCGTGCTGTAGCAGGCGAAGCGGGTGTCCCCTTCTTCTCCATCTCTGGTTCTGAGTTCGTCGAAATGTTCGTGGGTGTGGGTGCATCTCGCGTCCGCGACTTATTCGAGCAGGCAAAAGCCAATGCTCCTTGCATCGTCTTCATTGATGAAATTGATGCTGTAGGTCGTCAACGGGGTGCAGGTTTAGGCGGTGGAAACGATGAACGGGAACAAACCCTCAACCAGTTGCTCACAGAAATGGACGGCTTTGAGGGCAATACTGGCATCATCATTATTGCCGCTACCAACCGTCCAGACGTTCTAGATGCAGCATTGCTGCGTCCTGGTCGCTTTGACCGTCAAGTTGTTGTAGATCGCCCAGATTATGCTGGACGGGTGGAAATTCTCAAGGTTCATGCTCGTGGCAAAACCTTGGCGAAGGACGTAGACTTGGAGAGAATTGCTCGTCGTACCCCTGGATTTACTGGTGCAGACCTTTCCAACCTGCTAAACGAAGCCGCAATTCTGGCAGCACGGCGGAATTTAACCGAAATTTCCATGGATGAAATCAACGACGCCATTGATCGCGTGTTAGCTGGTCCAGAGAAGAAAGACCGAGTGATGAGCGAAAAGCGTAAAACCTTGGTAGCATATCACGAAGCTGGTCACGCCCTCGTTGGTGCTCTGATGCCAGATTACGACCCCGTGCAGAAGATTAGCATTATTCCTCGCGGTCGGGCTGGTGGTTTAACTTGGTTTACTCCCAGTGAAGACCGGATGGATAGTGGTTTGTACAGCCGTGCTTATCTAGAAAATCAGATGGCAGTAGCTTTGGGCGGTCGCCTTGCTGAAGAATTAATCTTTGGTGAAGAAGAAGTCACAACTGGTGCTTCTAACGACCTGCAACAAGTAGCCCGTGTAGCCCGTCAGATGGTGACACGCTTTGGTATGAGCGATCGCTTAGGTCCAGTCGCCCTCGGTCGTCAGCAAGGTAATATGTTCCTCGGTCGGGATATTATGGCAGAGCGTGACTTCTCGGAAGAAACCGCAGCAGCAGTTGATGAGGAAGTCCGCAAGTTGGTAGATACAGCCTACCTAAGATCTAAAAATGTGTTGGAGAATAACCGCCACATTCTCGATCAACTTGCAGCTATGCTAGTTGAAAAGGAAACTGTGGATGCGGAAGAGTTGCAAGAACTGCTGGGAAACAACGATGTGAAAATCGCAGCGTTTGCGTAATTAGTCAGGAGTGAGGAGTTAGTAAAAAACTTATAACTCCTCACTCTTAAAAATCAGGGTAGTGCTGGAAAATTCCAGCACTACCCTGATTTGTTTGCGGCGATTCCCCTAAGGGGTGTTACCCTATCGACAGTGAGGAAATTCAGAACGCTACGATTAGAGAACGAGTTGCCGAAATTATCCAACAGTTGCTGGGGGGACTATGAAAGACTGGACTCAAAAACAACAAAGGTTTCAGAAAGATAATATTCCTACCCGATTATAGACACTGCAACAGAATTGGTGGATTTACAGCGTCTACTTTCCCGTTGGTAAAGGCACTGGAGTCAAATCTGGACTGATACGGAGGCGAGAACTCAAGTTGCTCTTGTCGCCAAACAGGCGTCAGAACGTGTCCTGGAGATGTCAGGTTTACTATCCCAAACCTCAGCACAGTAACAGTTTGTTCCAAAACTTTTACATGTAATATCGAATACTCTCTTTTGAAATCATGGATTACCTATTGGTTTGTTTCAGCTTAGCTTTGCGAGCCGCTATGTAGCAGCGCAACGCTTACGCTGTTTCAAAATAGAAGGCGAGAGAACGGTAAAGTGCAAATTTTACTATGTTGGTATTTGTTTAATAACATCCAAGATTTCCTGAAGCGTAAAGTGAATGTAATAAAAAATCGGAGTTCCATTGATATCTATAGTGCCGTATCGTCGATGAGGAAAACCTTCTTTATCTTTATAAGACAGATCAGGACGTTTATAACCAGCATAAGTAGGAGAAGTCCATGCTAACTGAAGCGGAACGCATTTTTCATCGAAAGTGATGCCCCATTTTATTTTTGCTTCTAATTTACCGTTAGGTTTTCGCTCTAAGTCGTGGAATAAATTTTCATAAAAATAGTTTATATCTACTGTTTTGAAATCTTTTTCTGTAATGAGTTTTGAATAACACAGTAGACATCTCCGAAATAGTAATGTTTTGTGGTAAAAGAATATAATAGTATTTTTT
>CAZZXJ010000423.1:0-6037 GCA_964657905.1 uncultured Stigonema sp. | reverse complement strand
CTAGTACAGCGCGACAGAAATAACCAGACAGTTAGAAACAGGTGAAAACAAGCGTCTATCTATGTATTCTTCTCTCCTGAACGCCAGTCGCCTACGGAGGGAGACCCTCCTGACTCCTGACTCCTGCCTAGCAAGGGAGAGGCAATATGAAGTGCAAATTTGTAAATGTTCTCACAGTTTGTTTAATTACTTTAGCTGTACTTTCTCCAGGGGTAGTAGTATTTGGCGTGGTTTGGGAGCGACATATGTCGCTAGTACAAATACAGCATTTAGCTTGTAAAGGTAATCAGATTAGTACAGGCAAATTGGCATTTTCTCCCAAACAAGAAGATCTAGTATCGGATCGAGATGAAACTAGCAACAAATTATTTAATGCCAATTTTGTTGAGCAATTATTGAGTTTTACCGAATACTATAAAATTCTCAAGATATTGCAATGGTTTTTCTTGTCAATTCCTATTTTATTAGGAATATTAATTCTCGTGTACGATAGGTATCTTATGTATCGCGCTGCTATTTTTCAACAACAAGTAGAAATGTTAGAGAGGCTCTGGGAGCGAAGTATTGAGCAATAAGTTGGTTAGGTTGGCTAATGGAAGACTGGCAATTAACAATTAGCCATTGACAATTAGCTGACATCACTATTTACGTTCATTTTCGCAAAAATAATTATGCCAGAACAACGCCAAGCCCTATATTTCGACCTGATTGACAAACTAATCAATTGCCCCAATGGTCAAGAACCGGAAATTTTGGAGCAAGATCCAGAATTAATTGATGCTAATTTAGTAAACACAATGGTACAAGTGGCAACTATATTTGCACACGAAGGTAATGAAGATGGTGCGAAGTTTTTAATTCATATTGCCCGTGAGCTATCTCAGCAACTGGGATTGTACCCCGAAGTTTCAAATAAGGAGTAAAAATGCTCTTGACTTCTACTGACGCCGGACAAATAGCGTTAGAGTTTCTCATGGCAGAATGGAACATCTCAGAAGATGACAGAGAGTGGTTCGTCATTGTTAACTCTCGCCTCATTGGTGAAAGTTGGTATGTTGTAGAATTGGCTGTACAAGGATTGCCTGATAGATGGTTCATGCAAGTATACGACAATGGAGAATGCGACCCTGACTATACATTTATCTCTCCTCTTGGCGGATTAGGGGGATATATTGAACTTCCAAATTTGCCCTACATTGTAGCAGAAGTATTAGGATCGGAGCGTAATGCCCGATAAGAAAAAAAACAAAATTCAAAATAGATAAGTTAAAAATTAAATGCACGCTAATTTTAAATGAAAAAATAAAATTTTTCATTTAATATATTTAGCAAATAGGAGGTTATGCAAAATAATTGCTAACCTCTTTTTATTTTAAAATAATAGCAATACTACAGGACTTACGCAGGGATGATTGGTCATTTTAAGCGAAGCAATGACGAAGGTAAGTTACCTTTGCGTAAGTATTGTAATATTTGATTTGTGAAAATTAAAAGTGTAACAAACCGGGTTTATTCGCGTTCGCAAATGATTTAGGACTGCTATCAATTTTATTTTTAATAATTCATTATTTCGTTATATTAGATAAATTTGTGATATATTAAATAATGTGGCAATCCCTACAAAATCAGATTTGTCATGATTAGTGAAGACATCCTAGCTAAAGAATTCATCAGGGTCGTCAATCACTATTACCCAAAAGTAGGAAAATTATTGGATGGCTGTTATGTGAAAGTCATCACCTGTTATTGGGGACGACCTCCTAAACGCTTGCAATACATAGGAATTTATTGCTCTGACGAAGTGATGCCTTATGTGCAAGCCCAAAAAGATGTACTCAGAGAAGTAGCAGACAACATGGGACTAGTTCAAGTAGTCTTTCTGAATGCTACGCGACTGTTAGGCGATCCAATGTCGAAGCTTAAGCAGGCAGAACCCCGCTTGTGGTTGGATTTACATTGGGTTGCAACCTAGGCAAAATAGCGATCGCAATGAAAACTGGACTTTTCTGTAATTACGAAAATCATCACCAAGATGCCCATTGTGCCATCTCCGAGCAAGTGACGCTGGTGAAACATGCGGAACACTTGGGTTTTGAGGAAGCCTGGGTCACAGAGCATCATTTCAATGAATTTAATCTTAGTTCGTCAATTTTGCTGTTGATGGCACATTTGGCAGCGTTGACCTCAACTATCACATTAGGTTCGGCGGCAGTATTGCTACCTTTTCATAACCTGATTCGTGTGGCGGAAGACATAGCTACACTGGATAACCTGTGCAACGGGCGACTCGCCTTTGGAATTGCCAAAGGTGGACCATTTCCTGAACAAAACAAGCACTTTGCCACATTAATGAGTGAATCCCGCGCTAAGACACTAGAAGCAATGGCGTTCATTCGGAAGCTGTTGTATGAAAAGGACGTGTCTTTCAACGGACAATATTATCAGTGCGATCGGATCACGATTTACCCAAAACCATTGCAGCAGGAGATTCCAGTGTATGTTGCTAGCGGCGATCATGAGGCGATCGCGTTTGCCGCCAAACATTCCTTCGGCTTAATGGGGGGACCGCCGTTTTCCTTGGAGAGACTGAAGAATACTGTCACCAAATATCGTACCTTAAATTCCAGTGGCTCTGACAACCTGATGCTGGCACGGTTCTTTTTCGTTGCCAAGACACACGATGAAGCAGTTAGTGAGGCTTTGCCTTTCATCCAAAAATATAGTATGAAAATGAAAGCCAACTCTGCTCAAGTGATGCAAAATAGCCGCAATCAAAACATGAAACCGTTTGATCGCACAAACATCTGTTTTGATGAAGACTATTTGATTGAGAACTCGATTATTGGTGATGTAGCGACTTGTCGCGACAAAATCAAAAAGTTTCAGGATGAATTAAACTTAGGCACGCTGGCGCTCAAACCCTCGTCTTTGGACATGCAAAAAAACCTAGAGAGTCTGACGCGTTACAACCAAGAGGTACGAAATTATATATGAAGCGACTGGCGAATGGCTAATAGCTAATTGTAACAATTGACAATTAGCTATTAGTCATTAGCAATTCCCCAACCAACAATTACTTATGATGAATAAATCCTTCCTTCCAGCAGATGATTTGCCACCAACTGAGGTGACGCAAATTGATAGGAGACTGCATTGGCAACTAGAACGAGCTACTGGTAGATGCTTTTATGAAGCCTGCGATCGCATTACACAAGTATTATTAACAAGTTGTCAGTGGTATATCACGACGGTTGCCAATACTTTGATGCTGGTCATTGACTGCCCTGACATCGTAACTTATTGGCATATAGTCAGCAATATTCCACAGATCGGGAATAGGTTAGAGCGGTTTGCTAGTAGCGCCAAAATTCGCGTTTATCCCCCTTTTGGCAAAGGGATGCCATTTGAAATCAGCGTGAATGAAATATCGGCTTATCGAGATTGGCTCTAAGATGATTTTGGATTTTGAACCGCAGATAGTCGATAGCGTTCAGTTAAGAGTTCTCGGTGGGAATTTAAATCGGTGTAGAGACGCGATCGGTCGTGTCTCTTTTCCTCAACCTGTTATGAATGCTCTAGTCCTCTGCATCTGAGGTATTCTGCAGGTTTATCCCAATTTCAACAATCACTGTTTTTAAAGGTGGCAATCCTTCCTGAACTGTTGCCCAAAGCACCTTTACCAAAGAAAGGCAGAGGGCAGAAGGCAGCTATGCTGAAGGGAAGAGATTTAAGGATGTGCCCGATGCCACTGGGTTTAAAGCCCCTAACTTTAGTTATGAAAAACAAAGAAAATATGTATTTCGCTCTGGCGCAGCGCTCATATATACTGCGTCCTTACTAAATCCCCTGAATTTATTTATGGGGATACATAGCTGCCTTCTGCCTTCTTCCTTCTACCTTCTTAAATCAATTCCCCAATATTCATGTACCAACAGATCTCGCATCCCAGCCACAGATTTCCAAGGAATTTGAGTGTGTTGGCTGCGAATGTCGTCAGGAATCCGCTTGACTGCTTCTCCTAAGATCTCGATTGACTTCACAACAGCCAAAATCTTCTCTCGGTTGACTCGAAATGTCTCAAAATCAATCCCGTCCGTAAACACTTCAATATCTGCAATAGCATCCAATATATCTTGGAGAAATTCCGATAGTTGTCGTTTGGTCATACATAAACGACTTCCGATAACACTCGCTTCCGGATTCTTGGCTTCAAACCGTTTTGCGTTACTACATCAACCTTCATACCAATTGCACTACTGAGATAGTCACGTAGCTCTACCAACTTAAACAACGTAGGCGCTTGATCGTAGTCAATGAGTAGATCAACATCACTTTCCTCAGTTTGTTCACCACGAGCGTAAGAACCAAAGATGCCTAGCTGAGTGATCCGATAGTGTTCCTGCAACAACGGTTTACTCTGTCTCAGAATTTGCTTAATTTCCTCTAACGTTTTCATCTTTAAAAGTTTTACTTCAAACTTGTTGAAAATTCTATCATCAAAAGTTATAATTTAGAGTCTTAATTAAGAACTGGCATTTTTAGACTCTTCCTCACATAGCTGCCGTAAAGAAATAAAAGCTTATGCGGGGATGAGTTGGATAAAATAGCTTCTGAGAACACACAAATTCCAGCGTGATTGTGTGTAGCGGAAAATCAGTCACCTAGCTAGACTTGTAAGTTTCTAGAGATATAGTTTCTCATTCAGTTTCATTTAGATAGCTAGGATATGCGAAATAGACAAAAATTAACAAGATACAGTCATTTTGGTTTTGGGTTGGGTCGCATACAGAGTATGAAAGGATACTATCTCAGTTGTAATGAGTGGGCGCTTTTGTCGTGCGCGTTTTTGAATCTTTGGGTTGGGAAGTTGTGCAGCCTCCAGGTAGCCATATCATTATCTTGTAATCTTTGAGTCACCAATAATTCACTTGTGCAGGTCGCCAACCATGGGTTTCGCCATAAAAGAACCATATCCTGACTAATATCCAGCGTTCGAGCAATTTCTCTTGAATTGATCTCCAAAGGCTTACGATTGCTTCGTTTCACTTCGTTGCGCTCGCAATCACTCTCGCAATAACTTTTGATGAGTAATTAAACGGACTTGATATCACAGGGGTGGCTCGTTCAGGAGACGCTGTGTAGAATTAACCAACGAATTATGAGACTGACGTTGGTCTTTCACAGTTCTAAAAACCTCCATAATTGGAATTAAGCAGCGTTTAGCATCTTCGTAACCACGCTTTTTAAGTTCGGCGATGCGTTCGGAACTAAAATCTAGGTAGCTATCAATTTTGCCAGTTATCAGAGTATCAGACTTTTCAATTCCCTCGGACGGTCTGATTTCAATTACAGTTTGTTCGGGAAAATCGTGGCGGTTCCAAGCTGCACCATTTTTTAAGTGAATTACAATTACATTTTTGCAGCCACATTTTGCCAAAGCTCTCAAAGGTACATTATCAGCTAAACCGCCATCTACATATGATTTTCCGTTAACCTTCCGACTAGGAAATGCCAAGGGAAGAGCAGCACTGGCTAGAAGCAAGTTGTAAATTTCATCATCGGTAAAGTCTTGTATGCAAAGCCAATGAGCATCCGTACCAGTCCGAGCGCGGATAAAATCAACTAACCAGTCGTAACCCAAACCAGGTATTTTCAAAGAAGGAAAAACTGTCACCCATAACTCAATACCGCGCCGCAGTTCATCAGGTTTAACAGCTTCCCGTAATAGTTCCTCAATGGGAGCCGGGTCAAAAATAGCACTTGAATCTTGCATTAAACCTTCCGCCACCAGAAAATCAAGCAGCCATCCCCGCAGTGTTGGTGTAAATGTTTGAGTAGCGTAGCTGAAACTACGGAGAACAGCACCCGTATTTGGGCGTAAAATCTTTGCTTTACCCAATTGTTCCCAAAGTTGGTTCAGGCGTTGGACAGCGTAGGGGAAAGGGCGATAGGCTGAGAGAACAGCACCATTAAGAGCGCCAATGCTAGTTCCGGCGATAATTTGGGGTTCTAGTCCTAATTCGGCAATATACTGAAG
>CAZZXJ010000422.1:0-6037 GCA_964657905.1 uncultured Stigonema sp. | reverse complement strand
GGCACGGATTAACACATCGCTCTCGCGGCTTATCCATTGGAATTCTGAGTTGAGGATCTCCCCAAGCATTCAGGCGATCGCGTGTATCAGGAGGAAATTTTTTCTCTAAATAAATAATGGTGCGCGAACCTAATTACGAATTACGAATTACGAATTAGTAATTATTTTGTCACTCATCCCCTTTTTCCTCAGATTCAATTGGAGGTCGCCCAGAAACCATAATGAAGCCAACAGAATCAAGGCGAATGCGGGGATGGCGAATTCCTTCTACAATTGCTTGGCTTAATGCTGTTTCACTACTGAGTTCCTGCGCTAGTACCGCATCAGAAATTTGCTCCTGTTCAGTCAGTCTGTTGAAGCGCAGGCGCAATTGTTCCACGCGCTTACCTAGTTTTTGTGAGGCAAATTTTGCACTTTTAGAGCACAATTCCATAAGGTAGGGGCGCTGGCTGACTAATTCTAAAGAAGTGCTACGCGCATGACGACAAAAATCTTGCCACTTGTCAGGTTCAACAAAGTTATCCAGAATGGGCAAACGACTTTTTGCCAAGTTGTAATCTCGGTATTTACTGCTTTTACCTTTATAAGGACGTTGCAGGATATTTAAGAGTACTTCATCTTCAACAGCACACATTGGCTCATGTCGTGCATCAATAAATATACTCTCTACAATTGGGGGAAATAACCCATCGGCGCGTCTCTGTAAAATTTTGGATTTAGCATCTTGGATGTCATTTGCTAAATTTGCTTCGATGACATAATTGAATCGAAAGCCAAACCACTCCATACCTTCCCCAGAGTCCCAAGTTTCTTCAACTCGCCACATGGCAAAGGTTTGACCCCGGTCATCCCAGTCGATATAGCTGAAGAGTGCTTCCACCAATTCCTCCCCTATCCGGAAGAGTTTGACACCAGAATTTTGGTTCGCTACCCTGCGGTTATAAGTACCGGATTGGTCTATATAAGAAGCAAAGCGATCTCTCAAATCATCCGGTGAAACCAAAGTATGCTTGGTGGATTGATAACGCACCACCCCAGGCGTATTCGGGTCTTGACGCTGCCAGAAATCCAGTGCTTGGCAAATCCAGCCTTCGGTTGCACTCTGCATTTCCTGATGGCAGGCATCATAATTATCTAGCTCTTGAAAATATTGAGTTGCACTATCATCGAGAGCATCAATTTCATCTAGTGCATTCTGTTCGCTAATTTTCACTGTTTCGGCTTTGACTTGTTCCTTGATCGGCTCAATCATCTCCAAAAATCCAGCAGCACTCGATTGGAACAAGACAGTTTCCAATTCTGAAAGTTTTTCGTCTACATAAAACTGTAAACTGGCAATTGATTGCTGAAAGATGCCAAACCCATCTTTCAAGAGTTGATACCAAGCATTGTGGGGGCTATCTTCTAAGTAGGGACCAAGAAATACAGAGAATTGGATTCCGATTTTACTGCCAATGCGGTCAACTCTTCCGATTCTTTGCTCTAGTCGGTTAGGTGACCAAGGGAGGTCAAAGTGAATTAACCAGTCGGCAAACTGAAGGTTATGTCCTTCTTCCCCAGAGCGATCGCATACGAGAACGAAGCAGTTTGGGTTGTCCTTGAACCTACTGATATTTTTCTCAACCCGATCTCGCGATTCCCCAGATTTATGGCTAGCTACCGCTTCTTCACCGAAGGTATCAGATAAATACCGAACTATTTCTGCACAGGTTTGCACAAAACTTGTACAGACAACAAATTTGGGCAGAATATCACCTGGAATAGGTCTACGAATTCTCTGCTGTATTCTTGTCAGCAATTCGTTCTTATTCCTACGAACGGCTGTCGAAATTTTGAAGTACACAGCCAGCTGATTCAACAGCACTGTTCTCAAATGCTCAATGCGTTGTCCGTCTTCTACAGGTTGGCGAATAATTTTCAGTAAGGATTGCAGAATTTCTTCTTCCCCAGGAAATTTTGGGGTTTGAGTCAGGATGCGGATATCATTCTCTTCAAACTCCACGGCTTTATGGGACATACCGCTTAAACGTGCGGTAATTACCTGTTCTAAAATGCCTAACCAAGTCCCGGAAGCCTGGAACAACAGCAAAAAAATTCGTCTATACTGCTCTTCATTAGGCGCGATACTCCGCCATTCATCAATGAGTTCGTGGAGGTCAGGCGATCGCTCGTCTAAGTCATACTCCTGTTTAGGCGTAATATTGCGCTCAAAGATCACATCTTCCACCGCAGCACGACGGTTGCGCAGCATTCGGCGGTGAAGCCGATAGGTGTCGCTGATGTGGGTGCGAATCGCTTGAACAATTTTATCTGTGTTGGTAGCATTTGCTTGTAAACATTTTTCCAACTCGTCCGCCAGATTCAGTAAATACCTATCCTCTGCAAACAGGTTTTGCAGTTGCTTCAGGTTGGTTTTGAGGACAAAAGGATTCGCACCTTCTCGCAATGAGAGCAGAAGTCTACCAATTGAGGAGCGATTTTGAACTCTGTTGCGAAAACCTGCCAAATCATTCAGCTGGTAGGTTGTTGGATCAAGCAGGTGCAGCATTGCCAAAAAATCCTGCTCGTGGTTGACAACAGGGGTCGCGGACAATAAAAGCAGGCGATCGCTTTTATGGGCAAGATGTTTGCAAATTTCAAAACGCTGATACTGCGCTGCATCTTGAGAATTTGCCATGGCTGCAATGTGGTGGGCTTCATCTAAAATCAGGAACCCGATATCCGCTTTCGAGTTGATTTTATGGATATCTTCAACAGCAAGCACCACGACTCGGTCTGGAAAATGGGACAGGTAAAACTTGTTTTCTAATTCCTGACGCCATTGTGCCAGCAAATATTGCGGAACTATGACCACCGCACGTCTTTTGGGTTCATCTAGGAGGTATTGACGGAGAATAGCACCCGCTTCGATGGTTTTTCCCAGTCCAACCTCGTCTGCTAGCAGGTAGCGTTGAATCGGATCTTCCAGTACACGCCGAACCACTTCCACTTGGTGAGGATAAAAGTTAATGTTTGCCGAAATCAGTCCCGTAATCCCGCGACTCACAGCGCGTTGCTTAATCAAGCATTTGACAAAAGCCAATCTTCTGTCGTGGAAATAAGGCGTTTCTTGACCCTTCATTGCCAGAGTTTCGAGTGGATCTGCTTGCGGCAGATTGCAACGCACGCAAATTTCCTGCTCGCTTGCCACAATTGTCTTGCTATCAGGTAGGTCAATTTGATACTTACGAATTTCCTCATCCCATTCGTAAATTCTGCCAATAGTCCATGTAGCTTGGTCTAACCAGATGTAGCATCGAGTCTGGCGCTGAAGTTTAACAGGATACAGCGAATTTAAGGGTAAGGATTTTTCAATGCGTTGTCCAACCGAGCAAAAATACTCAACTGTTGCTTGGGTATTGGATATGTCAATAACCTTTCCTACCCCCAAGTTGTTAGTCTGAGAAAGCACCAATGAACCAGGCTGTATCATACTGCGTTATTGTCCACTTTCGCGTAGCCCACACATAGCAAATCGTGTGCATGTTTTTCTTTTAGAGGAACTTCGTTAACACGAAGCAGATGGTCATAGTGACTTAGCGCATAGGGTGACTGCAAGTAATTTACCACGGTAGCCAGAACTGGATTGTAGACTAGCGTGCTAGCGTGGATATGACAATTTTCTAATTTTTGCCGCTTAACGTGTAGAAACGCAATTTGTATCATAATCAACTTGCCAGAAGTAGACTCAGGAGTAAACATGTATATTTTTTATTATCTTTCCCCTGGAAAAGAAAAAACGAGCAGTGCTGATTTAATTTTCTACACAATCGCAGTCAGTTAACTTGCAGTGAATCACAATCAGCACTTATCCTAAAATGTCTTGCAAGTCATTCTGGTTGCCAAACCTGTTAGAGACGAGGGCGATCGCTCCACCACAACCAATTTGTAGAATCAGTCCAGACCTTGTACCAAGGACAAGGGCGCACTACTCTCGCAGCTTTAGGATAGAAGTTGATATATATAAAGAGCAATTTTAAAATGACCATTCACTTTTATAAGGCTTGGCAGCCTTATGGCTGTTTTTCCAATTTTTCTCCCCATGGAATCAAAATTCAGGACGCTTACTGGTCAACAGTGGAGCATTATTATCAAGCGCAAAAGTTTGTCGGAACAAAAGATGCGCTGATTATACCCCTAATCCATGCCGCCGAGACGCCAGAAATAGCTGCGGCGTTGGGACGCGATTGCACCCGGCAGATCCGTCCTAACTGGGATGTAGTTAAAGTTACAGTTATGCGAACAGCTGTACTCAAAAAGTTTTTGACTCATGCTGACATCAGAAAAGTGCTTTTAAGCACGGGTGACCAGTCGCTTGTGGAAAACTCCCCAACCGATTATTTCTGGGGTTGTGGTGAGGAGAAAACTGGTCAAAACCATCTTGGGAAAATTCTCATGAGTGTGCGGGAAGAAGTTCGCAATTTATCGTCTTTGTCATATTAATTACCATAAACAGAATTAGCATAAATCGCTAGTTGCGATCGGTTTTTCAGATTCAGGCGGTTAAAGAGGTGGGTGACATGGGTTTTGACTGTCCCTTCCGAAATATAGAGTTGTTGCGCGATTTCGCGGTTAGTAGCGCCGATAGCAATCAACCGCAACACATCTTGTTCGCGATTAGTCAGAGAACTCAATTCCTTCTCAACTGGAAATTTTGGGCTAACAGTCTCTGAAACTGAGGATTTAATAATCATCTTTTCCAACAGCCCTGGTCCCATCTGGGTGTACCCTTTATGGACAAACCGAATCGCCTGTGCCAGCTCCTCAGAAGGCATATCTTTCAGTAAATACCCCTTTGCTCCTGCTCGCATTGCATCGGTGATGTGTTGATCATCATCAAATGTGGTTAAGACTATTACTTTAATATTTGGAAATCGCTCAGAGATAATGCGGGTGGCATCTCTGCCATCCATCACCGGCATCCGCATATCCATCAAGACGACATCAGGTTGTAACGCTTCTACCTGTTCAATAGCGTTTTCACCATTATCAGCAGTTCCCACAACTTCCAAATCCGGCTCCAAATTTAGCATAGCCTTGATACCGTTGCGGATCAGAGCCTGGTCGTCTACTAATAACAAGCGAATCATGGGCGAGTGCATTTCACTTTTGCGAGGATACGCTGAATACTACTCAGTGAAGTCAAAGCTTTACGGATTGCGCCGCAGATGTATTTGCCTTTTTAAGATCCTACCACCTTCTGGGAAACTTCCATAAGGGAAGCTCAACAACTCTCAAATAACCAGATCCAGCCTCAGTTCCCAGGTAAAAAGTTGCCTTTCACAGCAGATGAACATAACTGGCAAGCACTACCCATTCAGTATAGAGCAAAAACCTAAAGGGATTGAGTTGGATTTTTACTTAGCGTCTCTGACTTTAGTGTTAAGCATATTTACTTATTTACTCAACGAAAGTCCAAGTGAAGTTATGTATTTCGTTGAGGCAAGAGTAGAGACGTTTTTCAGATGTTTATCCCTTTTTAAATTTATAGGATGAATACAGTTCAGAAAAGAACGGAGCGGAGAACACCCAAACAAATAAATAAAAAATTGGGTTCCAAACCTCGGCTTTACAAAACACAAACACATCACTAATCAAGGAGTAGAAAAATGTCAGTTGAAATCACCAAAACCAATGTCGCTATCGAATTGTCCGCACAAGAATTAGATGTCGTCGCCGGCGGTGTAGATCTTTCTTTACAAAATACAGCTTTGAAAGAGAATATCACCGCAGGTCATCAGATCACAGCTTCCGGTGAAGGCGGTAGTGTTGCTACTTCTGATTTCCTCGCTAGCCGCAAGAACACCACTGCTAATAACGCACTGATTCTCGGTGCTTAGGTCAATAACTCAATTTTAACTATTCAACACAGAGGTTGACCGAGAACATAAATTTCACTCAAGTTCAACCTCGACTTCACTCAACACAAACACATCACTAATTAAGGAGTAGAAAAATGTCAGTTGAAATCACCAAAACCAATGTCGCTATCGAATTG